>QFOI01000709.1 GCA_003241175.1 Pseudopedobacter saltans | reverse complement strand
GTAAAAGTCAAATGATGAACGCAAACTTCTGCGGTAATTTTTTTATCTTTTAAAGGAATATCATTTCTGAACAGTCCAGTTTCAATCGCCGTTGATAAATGGAAAACGTGAAGTCTCGCTCCGGTTTTCTTTGCCAACTCAATCGCTTTTGAGGAAGATTTGTAACATGCTTCTTCACTTCTTATCAAATGATGAAATTTCACAGGAATATCTTCGCCATATTCATCGAAATATTTTTGAGTATTGGCTCTGATTGTTGCTTCGTCTTCGCAATGAACGGCAATCAGCATTTTGGTATTACTGAAAATATTTTCCAAAGTTTCAGGATTATCAACCAACATATTTCCTGTGGATGAGCCTAAAAACAATTTAATTCCGGGAACATTTCTTGGATTTGTTTTTAAAACTTCTTCGAGATTATCATTGGTGCCGCCCATCATAAAACCGTAATTGGCAAATGATTTTTGACGCGCCAATTCATATTTATTTGCCAATAATTCCTGAGTTATAGCATTGGGAACGGTGTTCGGCTGCTCGATGAAGCTTGTTGTTCCACCTGCGATTGCAGAACGGGATTCAGATTCGATGTCGCCTTTATGAGTCAAACCCGGTTCACGGAAATGAACTTGGTCATCAATCACTCCAGGCAAAAGATATTTTCCAGATGCATCAATAATTTGGTCTGATTTTTCAGAAATATGGGGTTCTATTTTAGAAATTAAATCGTTTTCGATCAGAATATCGCTTTGGATAATCTTTCCTTCGTTGACGATTTGTGAGTTTTTTATTAGGATTTTCATTTTACTTTTTTAGATAGAAACAAAATTAAGTTTTTGAAAACGATTACTCAAATTTTGAATTAATAAGATTCTCTTTTACACTTAAGTTTAATCAAAAATTCAAAAAAAGTTTTATTTAGAACAATTTAGTTTCAAAAATCAGAGATTTTCAGGTTACGTGAACATTATTTTTTAATTATAATTTTCTTGTTCTTAAGTGACTCAAGTGTTTGAAATTTTATTTGATTAAATTGCTGCAAAGGATGTCTCCGAGAAAATTAATTTTAATTCTATCTGTTTCGCATCATTATTAAGTTCTCATATATTAGACAACTTAGCGAAACATGTCAACCCAACCAACGGAACCGAGAAAACGGGAAATACTTTTCCTGGCGCATCTGTCCCTTTTGGAGTCGTTCCATCTAGTCCTGCAACTGATATCATATTTCGCTAGGTTCTGA
>QFOI01000708.1 GCA_003241175.1 Pseudopedobacter saltans | reverse complement strand
GGAATGAGCGACGCACCTCTTTTGCCTTATCAGGACCGTTGGAACCGGGACAGGACCCCGGTAAAATTTTGCGAAAAAAGCCGCCGCGTCGGCCTGTCCTATGGAGATGCCGCCGAATCCGCCATGTTGGCGGCGCAACTCAAGTCCGAAGGCGGCATGAATACCTATTACATTTCCTACAACAAGGAGATGACTGAAACCTACATCAAGGACGTGGGAGAGTGGGCCAAGAAGTACAATCTGGCCGCCTCGGAATTCGAGGAGGTGGTGCTGGAAGATGAGAAAGATGGTGCTGATGATTATAACTTCGAAACAATCAAAAAAGCAGTTGAACTGTGCATCGAAAAAAGCGGGCCGGTTCACATCAATATTCCTTTGACAGAACCTCTTTACAATTTGTTGGAAGAATTGCCTGTTATGCCTGCGGTTGAGAAAACAATTCAGAAAAAGAATTACGAATTACCTTCCAATCTTGTTGCTGATTGGCATACTTCCAAAAGAATTATGATTTTGGCTGGAACATTGTCTCCAAATCCAGAATTGGAAGCTCAACTTTCTCAATTGGTTAAAAATCATACGGTTGTTGTTTTAACGGAAATGAATTCCAATCTTCAACACGACAAATTTTTCGCTCATATCGACCGATATATCACCGATTTTTCTGATGAAGATTACCATACTTATGCTCCGGATTTGTTGATTACAATTGGGCAAAATGTAGTTTCCAAAAGAGTGAAACAATTCTTGAGAAAAGCAAAACCAAAGCAACATTGGCACATTGATGAATATTGGCAACCAGACACTTATTATGCTTTAACTCAAAAAATTGAAACTAAGCCAGAGATTTTCTTTTCCAAATTATTGAAATCCATCAATCTGGAACCAAGACCTTATTTCAATCTTTGGGATGTTCTGAAAGATAAAAAAGACGCCAAACACGAAGAATATCTGAACAAAGCTCCTTTTTCTGATTTCTATCTTTTTAAACAATTATCGAATCAAATTCCTGCAAATTACAGAGTTCATTTCTCCAATTCTTCGGCAATCCGATACGCACAATTGTTTGAATATCAGAAATATGACGTGTATTGCAACCGTGGAACCAGCGGCATCGACGGCTGTACTTCTACGGCAATGGGGTTTGCAATGATGGAAGATGAACCAACAATTTTGATTACCGGCGATCTTTCATTTTTCTATGATATCAATGGACTTTGGAATCAGTACATTCCACCTTACAC
>QFOI01000707.1 GCA_003241175.1 Pseudopedobacter saltans | reverse complement strand
AGAGCGTTCCACAAAAAGATTTTGGATGTATAGTTGAATCTGAGCCGCACCGTTTTGAACGATGTGTTCGTTGATGTGCTTGACAAGGTTTTTCGTCACGCCGCCCTGTTCGAAATAGCTGTCAAATTTCGACAACCCAGCTGCTCAGAAAGAACTGTTCCCTTCTTGAAAGGATAATAAATACTTGTCTTGGCCGTATTTGTTTTGCGAAATATCTAATCTGTATCCCAGACTATAAAGCTGCTCAATACTTTGTTGAACGGATTTGCTATAGTCGAAATTCCGGATATAGGATTGTAGTTGATCAAAGTTTCTTTCCTGTCTTTCTGTTTCCTGACTGCCACTTTCGGTGATGCGTTCCAAGAGTCTTTTGGCGGTGTAGTCCTTACCCAGGTTACTGCCGTTGAACACACATTTGGTGTTATGATCCACGAAAGTGATACCGTAAACCATGGTTTCGTTCTCCCTGTAGAGCACATCGATGCCTTCCTTTTTGAGCAGGAATCGAAAGGCAAAACGGTCCTTGACAGGATTGCGTAATACCTTGTCTATGACAGAAGCCAAGTCCTGTTTATGGGAAGCTCTTTTAACTTTACTTTCTTCAAAACCCTTTTCCAGATTCTTTAAAGTTGCTTTGGTGTAGATGCTGCTGGATTTAATGGGTACGCCGATGTGTTTTCCTTTAGAGTTCAAGACATGGTAGGTTAAACCCCCTTTTTCAAACATTGCCGTTCCTCTTTCTCCCCTGTAAGCTTCCACATTGAAACTACGCAGAACGGCATTCATTTCTGCTAAGGAGGTGAACTTGTAGTCTCGTATGACGGTTCTGACTGTATTTGAAATGGTGGATTTGGTTTCACTTTTACCATAAATAACTTTCTCTGAAATGGGTTTTAGGGTTTCTTGTTCCCCTTTGTTTTTGTTTGCGGCATTGACTAATCCGTATTCCTTTTCTAAAGCACGGCAAGCCTTCATGCTTTTGTCCCGACCTAAGTGATACATAGGTATTTGGGTGCCATCAGAACGTATATTGGTGGTGAGAACGTGTATGTGTTTATGTGCTGCGTCATAGTGTTCATATACCAAATAAGGTTGATCCTCAAAACCGATTTGATTCAGGTATTTATCCGTAATTGAAAGCAAGTCGCTTTTGTTTAAAGCGTCATTCTTATCAAAATTGATACTGATATGCACACAGTTGCTTTTGGCCCGATCGTTCAACTCGGTCCTGTTGGAGAAAACAAATA
>QFOI01000706.1 GCA_003241175.1 Pseudopedobacter saltans | reverse complement strand
AAAGCGGTTAAGAAAATGAACGCTATCGATAAAATGAAGAAAGACGGAACATTCGAAACTCTATCTAAAAAAGAAAGATTACAAGTTGATCGTCAAAGAGCTAATCTTGAGAAAAACTTAGGATCTATAGCAGATATGGTGAGACTTCCTTCAGCTATTTTTGTAGTTGATATTATGAGAGAACACATCGCGGTTACAGAAGCTAAAAAATTGGGTATCCCAGTTTTCGGTATCGTTGATACTAATTCAGATCCGAGAAAAGTGGATTTCGTAATCCCAGGAAATGATGATGCTTCCAAGTCTATAGATATGATCCTTTCTGTTGTAGCAGACGCTGTAAAAGAAGGTCAATCTCAAAGAAAAGCAGAAAAAGAAAAATCTAAAGAAGAAGGAGAAAAGGTTTCTGCTGATGCAGATGCTGACTTTGATGCAGAATAATTAGAATTTTTTCTAAAATATAAAAGCGATTCAAATATTTGAATCGCTTTTTATTTATATTAATTAACAAAAAAACCTCACAATTTGGATTTATGAGGTTCTCTATTTATAAAATTTCGATTTTATCCTTTAAATTCTCCCATTGCGATAAACTTATCTTGTCTCTCTGCAACGAGTTTTTCTGCAGATAATTTAGACAGGGTTTTAATATCTTTCAGGATTACTTTTTTAACATTTTCAAATGTCTCAGCATAATCATAATGGGCTCCACCAAGAGGTTCGGGGATAATTGCGTCTATCAATTTTTGTTTCAGCATATCTTCTCCTGTCAGCTTCATTGTATTAGCCGCAGTTTCCTTGTATTCCCAGCTTCTCCAAAGAATTGCAGAACAATTTTCTGGGGAAATTACAGAATACCAAGTATTTTCCAGCATATAAACTTTGTTTCCAACACCAATTCCTAATGCACCACCACTTGCACCTTCACCAATGATTACGGTAATGATAGGCGTTTTTAATTGACACATTTCGTAGATGTTTCTGGCGATAGCTTCACCTTGTCCGCGTTCTTCTGCTTCAAGACCGGGATAAGCTCCAGGAGTATCAACAAATGTTACCACAGGAATATTGAATTTTTCTGCCAACTTCATCAATCTGAGAGCTTTCCTGTAACCTTCTGGATTTGACATCCCAAAACGTCTGTGTTGACGTTCTTTGGTTGTTCTGCCTTTCTGAGTTCCGATAAGCATTACAGTATTTCCGCTGATGCTGGCAATTCCACCATCCATTGCAGGATCATCGCCAAAGTTTCT
>QFOI01000115.1 GCA_003241175.1 Pseudopedobacter saltans | reverse complement strand
TGTACAATTAAAAAAGATCAAACATGTCCGAAAATAGAAATTAGGAAACAAGAATTCATTGATAATCTATTAGTTAACAAAAACAAAAAAAAGTTTTTGTGTTTTAATTATACAATCATTTATCAATAAAATACAAGGGAAAATACTATTGTTATAAAGACCTTTACCAAATAGGTTCTGTTTAACTAAAAAATGAAGGAGTTGTATAATGAAAGGAATATTTAAACAAGGTTGTTTGGCATTGTTCGCCGTTGGAACTTTAAGTGTAAATGGATGCAAAGCAGACAATAAACCACAAGAAAAAACCGAGAAGACACAACATACTACCGACTCAAGTTCCATTCTACAATATAAAATCAGAGAGGTATCTGGCAATGAAAAACCTGTTTTAGTTATATTGATGCACGGTTTTGGAGCTGATGACAATGATCTTTTGCCATTGGCAGAATCATTTCCTCCAAACTATATTGTGGTAACACCTCAAGGACCTTACCAGATCGGAAGCAATAACTATCAATGGTACACAAGCGAAAAGGCTCCGGATGGCAGTTTGGACGGAAAACTGTCCGAAATTGATTCTAGTGTCGCAAAAATTACGGCATTTGTAAAGGAAATGCAAGCAAAATATAACGTTTCGCCTCAACGAACTTTTATTGGCGGATTTAGTCAAGGCGCCAATATGAGTTACGAATTAGGCTTGAAAGATCCTAGTTTGTTTAAAGGTATTGGCATATTGAGTGGTACTATTTTTAATTCTTTGAAAAAGCAATATGTTCCTGCAAAATCGGATTCTTTGCAGATTTTTATCGGTCATGGAGATGCGGATAATCGTATTCCTTATGTCAATGCAGAAAAATCAAGAGACTGGTTAACAACGCATCATTTCAAACCTGAATTTCATACCTATAAAGGAATGTCACACGCCATTTCACCTGACGAAGTGAATGATTTCCTATTGTTCATTCAAAAAAATCTATAGTCATGGATAGAAAAAGTTTTTTGAAAATGGGTTCGCTAACAATAGCTGCCATTCCTTTTTTAAAAGTTAGTGCCATGTTACATTTGGATACAACACCGGAAAAATTCTATTTCAAGGATGACGGAATCATTCCCAACAACAGATTTCCACTATTGGTATACAAAAATGCTTTTTCTGAAAGAGGAACGGATGGCGCCAACTGGCTAGAGAAAAAGTTCAAAACCAATAACTGGTACAACTCTTGGCGTTGGGGCATCTATCCATTTCACCATTACCATAGTATTACACACGAGGTTTTGGGTGTATTTCAAGGTGCTGCTAAGGTGCAGATGGGTGGACCTAATGGAAAGATAATGGATATTGCAGCAGGTGATATTTTGGTCATTCCTGCAGGTGTCGGACACAAATGTATTTCGCATACAGATGATTTTACTGTCGTCGGTGCTTATCCGAACGGGATGGAATGGGATTTGATTAAAGAAGAAAAGGATAAACATGCCAAATCACTGCTCAATATTGCCAAAGTGCCATTGCCATCTTCTGACCCGCTTTTGGGAGCGGAAGGAGGAACGCTAACGAACTGGAAAAATTAAAACATGTCAATATGAAAGATTTCAAAACTGCCTTTTTCTTTTTGCGCCTCCCTGTCGCGGTTTCATTAGCTGGGCACGGCTTGGTACGCCTTCCCAAACTAGCTACTTTCAGCAATTGGATGGTTACATCCATGGAAAAATCCATTTTACCAAAAGTATTGGTGCTTCCTTTCAGTTACGTTTTGCCTTTCCTGGAAGCCTTGATAGGGTTGGCTTTGTTATTTGGATTTCAAACAAAATATACATTGTTCGCAGGACTAACCTTAATGAGTGTTTTGATATTGGGTAGTTGTTCCATTGAAAACTGGAGCGCCATCGAGGCGCAACTAATACACGCAGCTTATCTATTTGGATTATACCTTATTTGGGATAGAAATCAACCCGTTGTGCATTTAGGAAAATAATTAGAGAAAATAAGAGATTGCTAAATGCACAACGGGTAGAAATCAATAAATTTTTAAAAAAGAATTTTAATAGGCAGGTGTGTTAATCCGATAATTTTGTCGGTTACTGTTTATATTTGCAATGATGCGAGTAAATGGGCCGTCTGTCGGAGTCGTCATATTGAATTACAATGGTAGAAATTTCCTAGAGAGATTTCTACCTTCTGTTTTAAAGTCCACTTATACCAGTATGGTTGTTTATGTCGCAGACAATGGTTCCACAGACGATTCTCTTTCCTGGCTCTCTACAAGCCATCCTGAAATTGGCTTAATCAAGATTTCGGAAAACTATGGATTTGCAGAAGGCTACAATATCGCGTTGAAAGAGGTCAATACGGACTATTATGTATTGCTTAATTCGGATGTTGAAGTTACACCAAACTG
Organism: Pseudopedobacter saltans; assembly: GCA_003241175.1. Lineage (GTDB taxonomy): Bacteria > Bacteroidota > Bacteroidia > Chitinophagales > Chitinophagaceae > Rhizosphaericola. The sequence goes on along the minus strand of QFOI01000115.1, from coordinate 6,863 downwards.
GATTGAACCCATTATCGAACTGATGGAATCCAATACAACCATTGGCATTTGCCAACCCAAACTATTGTCTTTCGCAGACAATAGTTCTTTGGAGTATGCTGGTGCAGCAGGAGGGTGGGTAGATGTGTTTGGATATCCTTTTTGTAGAGGTCGCCTTTTTGATACAGTAGAAAAAGACGATGGACAATACAATGACAATGTTCCCGTTTTCTGGGCGACTGGAGCAGCGTTATTCATAAAGAGAGCAGTATGGGAAACCGTAGGAGGATTTGACGGATACCTATTTGCTCATCAGGAAGAAATAGATCTTTGTTGGAGGACGCAACTGGCCGGATACCAAGTTTACTATTGCCACGAGTCCGTTGTATACCATGTTGGTGGAGGAACCTTGAATAAATCTAATCCTAGGAAAACATATTTGAATTTTAGAAACAGTCTGATGATATTGGCGAAAAATCTCCCAAAAGGTCAGGCTTTTATTAAAATACTTTGTAGATTGTGTTTGGATGGTATATTCGGGGTTAAACTATTTCTGAGTGGAAGTTTCAAGGATGTATGGGCTGTAATAAAGGCTCATTTCGGATTTTATCGGTGGTTGCTATCCTCAAAAAGCAAACACCGTTTTCCCAAGAAAAAATTGCAAGAGCTTCAAGGAACTGTAAATCAATCTATTGTTTGGCAATACTTTATAAAAAAGAAAAAAACTTTTTCCGAAATTGTACATAAAAAATAAGGAATTTTTAATTCTTGCCCTTATTTTTGCGTGCGTTAAATGACTTAATTATGACAAAAGAAGAAGCATTAAAGAACGAATATACCGCGCTGAAAGAGCAAGACATACGCTACAACCGCGTTTCAACTTCTCGTTTATTGTTTTATCTTTCCTTGACAGCATTCATATGTTTCGTTGCAGGATGCAGCTTCCAATTGTACCAACATAGCTACAAAGGCAAACCAGATGTTGAGATTCAAGGAAGTACGCATTATACCCCTGAATACAAATAATTTTTTTGCAAAAATATTTTGCTAATTCATTAATACTCTTATCTTTGCACCCCCTCTATTACGAGGTTAGTTCTTTAGAAAACAAAAGTGCAAAACAAGCGGAAGTAGCTCATTTGGTAGAGCACAACCTTGCCAAGGTTGGGGTGGCCGGTTCGAGCCCGGTCTTCCGCTCCAAAAGATTAGCTTTAATCTTTAGATAAGATTGCCCTGGTGGTGAAATTGGTAGACACGCAGGACTTAAAATCCTGTTGGCAGCAATGTCAGTGCGGGTTCAAGTCCCGCCTGGGGCACAACCATAAATTTGCACAAGCGGAAGTAGCTCATTTGGTAGAGCACAACCTTGCCAAGGTTGGGGTGGCCGGTTCGAGCCCGGTCTTCCGCTCCACGAAATCTCACGGAAGTGGGATTTTTTTTTGTCCATACATTTCAAATTTCTAACAGTTCTGAACAATATTTTTTCCTCTGTCTTGTTTTAAACGAGTATGAATTTTCGAGCACGTTTATGGCTTCTGGTATTGCTGATGAATATTGGTGGTATTGTTCATGCTCAGATTCAATCCAATAAAAGAAACAAGAACATTTCCGGCAAGGGCGTGGTTTTCCTCGGAGCCCAAAGTGTAGTGCCTGGTTCTGTCGCCATAACTGGATTTGATACTTCTTTTTACAGTATTGATTATGTGAATAGTATTTTGACATGGAAAAAAAATATTGCAAACGATAGTGTGCGTATTTCCTATCGTGTATTTCCCTTTAAACTAAATGCGCTTAATCGTCGATTCAGCTACGACAGCGTTAGAAACGTTACGGTTACGCAAAACAGGATATTGTCCAATTTGGCAAATAGACAGGATGACTTTCTGAATTTTGGTAATATTGAGTACAATGGTAGTTTTGGACGTAGTGTCAGTTTTGGAAACAGTCAAGATGCTGTTTTCAATTCCCAATTCAATCTTCAGATGAGTGGTTATATTGGTGACAGCATTCAGATTGCGGCGGCGATCACCGATAACAACATTCCTATACAGCCAGATGGATCAACGCAGCAACTTAACGATTTCGACCGAGTGTTGTTGACTTTTCGGAAAAAAGGTTGGGAAGCTAATCTTGGAGATATTGACTTAAGGCAAAATGACAATTATTTCCTCAGTTTTTACAAAAGATTGCAAGGGCTTTCGTTTAGCAATATAAGTAAAATAGGGCGAAACGTCACGAACAAAACGACGATCAGCGGAGCCATAGCCAAAGGGAAATTTGCCAGAAATGTATTGACGGTAACAGAAGGCAATCAAGGACCTTATCCATTACAAGGCAATAACAACGAGCTCTATTTTGTGATATTGGCAGGTACAGAAAAGGTTTTCATGGATGGCGTGCAACTTCATCGAGGAGAGGACCAGGATTATGTTATCAATTACAATACTGCTCAGATCACATTTACCTCAAAGACCTTAATTAGTCCCGATAAACGTATACAAGTAGAATTTGAATATGCAGACCGAAATTATCTCAACACGATGATGTATGTCAGCAACGAGACTACTTTTGGTCAAAAACTGCAAGTAACCGTCGCAGCATATTCCAATAATGACGCAAAGAATTCCACCATCAATCAGTCACTGGATGATGCCCAAAAACAATTTTTGGCCAATATTGGTGACAGTATCAATAGAGCCTATTACCAAAATGTGTCGCCTGAGATATTTGATGCGTCCAAAATAATGTATCGTCGTATTGACACAACTTACGGAAACAATTTGCATGATTCGATTTTTGTCTACTCCATTGATTCGACGGTGGGTCATTATGCGCCATCTTTTGTGGATGTGGGCGTTGGTCTTGGCGACTATATTTACCTCAATAGTGCTGCCAATGGAAAAGTCTACCAATGGATAGCGCCTGTTAATGGCGTCAAACAAGGTCAATATGAACCCGCAACGTTTCTCGTTACGCCAAAAAAACAACAAGTAGCAACCGTCAATGCAACCTACAATGTGGACAAGAAAAACATCGTAAAGGTGCAATTGGCGACAAGCAAGTATGATGTAAATACTTTTTCTAGTTTAGATAAAGGTAATGACAATGGTTTTGCCGGAAAATTCAATTACATCCATTTGGATACTTTGAAAAGTGAGAAACATCAATATCTTTTGAAAACGGATGCAGGATTTGAATATGTCAACCAAAACTTTTTGACGGTGGAGCGTCTTAGGCCGGTTGAGTTTTCGCGTGATTGGGGTTTGCCTATTTTGACAACACAAACAACTGAAAAACTACCCACACTTTCGCTAGCTATCGCTAACGAAAATGGAGATAGGCTACAATATAATTTTGGAAGTTACATCAGAGGTGATGGCTACAAAGGCGTGCAAAACAAGTTACAACATCAGCAAAAAACCATTTCTGGATGGCAGTTCAACGAAGTCATCAGCATGACCAATATGACATTACCGGGAGGCAAGGGTTACTATTTCCGTCCAACAATCAATATAGGAAAAGTATTCAAAGGCTTCCATAACTTAGGTATTGGTGCTGGCTATTTGATGGAACACAACCAAATAAAGTATGGTGCAAATGATAGTTTGGATTACAATAGTTTTGCTTTTGAGACAATAACGGCTTATATCCGTTCCGATCAGGCAAAAGCAAACAATTGGCAATTGTCTTACTACACACGTAAAGACGAGCTTCCTGAAAACAATCTTTTAAAACAAACCACGCGCAGCAACAACCTTATTTTTTCGGGACAAATTTTTTCCAATGCCAATAGGAAATTCAAATACAATGTCACTTATCGTCAATTGTCAGTGATTGATACCAATAGGGTCACAAGTCTTCCTGAAAAAACATTGTTGGGAAGATTGGAATACATGTTCAACGAATGGAAAGGTTTTCTGACGGGTAACGCATTATACGAGATTGGTGCAGGACAACAACAGAAACTGGAATTTACATATCTGCAAGTACAAGCTGGACAAGGTCAATATACTTGGATAGACTACAATGGAGATGGCGTTGCTCAGTTGAACGAATTTGAGATCGCAGCATTCAAAGATCAGGCAAATTACATCCGAATCTACACGCCAACAGGAGAATATGTAAAAGCGGACTACACACAATTTAATTACAGCATCATGTTGAATCCTGCAAGTATTTTGGATGACAACGTTAAAGGCTGGAAAGCTTTTGCAAGAAGAATTAATCTACAATCGTCTTTGCAGACAAACAAAAAAGTAGTTTCCAAGGGTTCTCCACAATTTAACCCATTCCAAGGTTCGATTGAAGACAGTTCTGTCTTGAATCTCAACTATATTTGGAGTAATACCGTTTCGTTCAATAGAAGTAGTTCTGTTTGGGGAATGGACATTACCAATCTCAAAACCTATGACAAATCATTGCTTAACTACGGTTCAGAAAGTAATCAAGTACAGCAATGGATTGTCAAGGAAAGAATCAACATCAATAGGATGTACACCATTGGGCTGCGACAGGAGTTCAATACACAAAAGTTGGACAATCCAGCTTATATCAATCGCAATTATTCCTTAAGCAAAACTTTATTGGAACCGACATTGACTTATACGTCTGGAAGTAGATTTCGCATACAAGGTCAATATCAATATTATACCAATAAAAACAAAGAAGAATACGGCGGAGAAAATGCGACTAGTAATGCATTCAGTATTGAGAGCAAATACAATTCCTTTCAAAGTCTGAGTATTTCTGGAAAGTTTACCTACAATGATATTAAATACACAGGAGATGTCAACTCAACTGTTGGCTACATCATGTTGACAGGTCTTTCTGCAGGAAAAAACCTTCTTTGGAATCTGAACATGACAAAACGTTTCCTCAAAAATATGGAATGCACCATCCAATACGATGGTCGTAAGGCTGCGGCATCTCGTATCATTCATATTGGAACCGTTACGGTTAGAGCAGTGTTGTAAGTTTTACACATATTGGAAATTTTCTTTTTATTGAAAAGAACTCCCATTATCTTCGCTGCCCGAAAAAGAACAGATTTAGTGTATGCCAAATGGCAAAACGCTAAGTCATAATTCATAAATCATAATTCATAAGTTAAAACATGGCCTCATTTGAAATTAGCGGAAAATTGATTGAAAAGTACAATACCGTTCAACGCACATCAACCTTCCGCACACGTGAATTTGTAATTGAAGTTTCCGAAGAAGCAAACGGACGTACTTTTTACAATTATGTCAAATTCCAATGTGTACAGGACAAAACAGAAATATTGGATCGATTCAATAATAATGACATATTGAAAGTCACTTTCAACATCCGTGGTACCAAATGGGAAAAAGACGGAAAAGTAAACTATATCACCAATCTTGATGCGTGGCGTATAGAAAGTGTACAGATGTCCAATAATAATGGAGGAGGTTTCCCAGATGCGCCAACGACATTTGTTCCTGATAATGCACCAAGCAATGATGTGGACGATCTTCCTTTTTAAATATTTTTAACATATTAAAGAATTCTCTACATTCGCAAAAATTTTTAACCAAAACAAATATCATAATTTATGAAAAAAGTTCTTTTGGCTATGGCTGTAAGTTTCATCAGTATAGCAGGTTTTTCACAGGAGCGTCAAGCAGGTTCTGAGTTGAGTATCGGATTGGAAGGCGGGCTGCCGTTAAATGGTTGGAAAGTAAATGACGAAATTGGAAAATTTTCCAATTTTGGAGTTGGCGCTACCGCTAAATATGCTTACAATTTTGATGAAAGTATTGCCGCAACATTACAATCTGGATATATTTATTTTTTCGGAAAAAACTTGCAAGGAACTGGTGTTAAGGTTAAAACGAGTCAAATTCCTGTAAAAGCTGGTATACGTTTCAGTATGGGAAAATTTTATGCTGAGCCTCAATTAGGTGTAAGTTTTTTGCATCAAAGTTTAAGTGCTCCTGTAACTGAATTTGATGGAATATCTGGTTCTACTTCTGCCTTTACCTATGCAGGTAATATTGGTGTTATGGCTAGTCAAAACTTTGATATAAGCCTTCGATATGAAGGTTTTTCCAAAGATGGAAATGCTGGATTTCTTGGATTACGTCTAGCATACACTTTTCCATTAGGAAAATAATTTGCTTAAAAATATATTCAAAAATCCTGCTGAAAAGCGGGATTTTTTAGTTTTTACTTTTGCCTTTTTACTTTGTAACTTTGTTACCTCAAAATAAGGAGTGTTATGGCAACTATAGAATTGAATTTGGTGAACGGAGAATACGGATTTGAAGCAAAGGATCAGAGTGGACACACCACAAGAATGGACACCAAACCTGAAATGGGAGGACAGAATTTTGGAACGCGTCCAATGGAATTGTTGTTGGAGGCTTTGGCGGGTTGCAGCAGTGTCGATGTTGTAAGTATATTAGGCAAACAAAAGCAAAAAATAGACGGTTTGAAAGTTGTTGTCAATGGCGAACGTAAAGCACAGGATGACCTTTCTCTCTGGAAAGATATTGAAATGGTTTTTCAACTTAAAGGTGATATTGACCAAGCAAAAGCAGAAAAGGCTGTCAAACTTTCCATAGACAAATATTGCTCCGTAGCCGCAACTTTAGTCGCCGCAGGTGCCGAAATAACGACGAAAGTTGAAGTTTCAAAATAGCAATCGAGGTTTTTATAATTAGCAATACCATACAAATGTTAGAACAATTCGGATCACGACAAACAAAAGCCGTTCGGACACAGACTGAAAGAACGCAACAATGGGAGCATTCGACGCCATTGTTTTTGACAAGTAGTTTTACCTTTCCCAATGCCGAGGAAATGCGTGCGGCATTTGCCGACGAAAACGACGACAATATCTACAGTCGTTACAGTAATCCAAC
>QFOI01000705.1 GCA_003241175.1 Pseudopedobacter saltans | reverse complement strand
ACCAAAGAAGCGCATTCTACCGATGATTATAAAGTAAAAGGAGAAGGCCTAGCTTTCTATTCTCCAGAAGAAGTGGAAATTGCTTATGCTGAAGGACAAGTGTCTCTTAACGCTAAAGTAAGATGTCGTCTTCCTATCAAAGAGAATGGAGAGATTGTTACAAGATTAACAAACACAACTGTTGGTAGAATCCTTTTCAACCAGATTGTACCGAAAGAAGTGGGTTATATCGATGAATTATTGACTAAGAAATCTCTTAGAAATGTTATCGGTCAGATCCTTGCAGACACGGATTTCCCAACTACGGTTAAGTTCTTGGATGATATGAAAAACCTCGGATACTCTAATGCATTCAAAGGAGGTCTTTCATTTAGTCTAGGAGATATCGTGATTCCAGCGGAAAAGAAAACCATGGTTGCTGCGGCTGTAGAATCGGTAGACGAGATCAAGGCTAACTATAATATGGGTCTTATCACTGATACAGAGCGTTATAACCAGGTAATCGACGTTTGGACCAATACCAACGCCGGTCTTACCGAAATGATTATGAGCAGAATGAAGTCTGACCAAGGCGGATTCAACTCTGTATTTATGATGCTTGATTCTGGTGCGAGGGGTTCTAAGGAGCAGATCCGTCAGTTGTCTGGTATGAGAGGTTTGATGGCAAAACCACAAAAAGCTGGTTCTGTTGGAGCAGAGATTATCGAAAACCCGATTGTGGCTAACTTCAAAGAAGGTCTATCCATCTTGGAATACTTTATCTCTACTCACGGTGCTCGTAAAGGTCTTGCGGATACCGCTCTTAAAACTGCCGATGCTGGTTACCTAACCAGAAGATTGGTAGACGTTGCACAGGATGTTATCATTACAGAAGATGACTGTGGAACATTGAGAGGTACAGAAGTGACTGCACTTAAGAAAAATGATGAAATAGTAGAAAGAATCGCTGACCGAATTCTTGGTAGAGTTTCTCTTCATAATATTTACCACCCAGAAACGGATGAATTGTTGGCAAGCGCTGATGAGTTAATCGTGGAAGCTGTAGCTAAGCAAATCGAGGAAGCGGGAATCGAAGCTGTAGAAGTTCGTTCTCCACTAACTTGTGAAGCTAAAAAAGGTATCTGTGCGAAGTGTTACGGACGTAACCTTGCTACCGGACGTATGGTTCAAAAAGGAGAGGCAGTTGGAGTTATCGCTGCACAGTCTATCGGTGAGCCTGGTACACAGCTTACACTTCGTACATTCCACGTTG
>QFOI01000704.1 GCA_003241175.1 Pseudopedobacter saltans | reverse complement strand
AACAGAATGTTGTAAATCCACTTTAAAATCTTTCAAATTTCGATTGTTGATGCCTACAAAATCAACGTTTTTATTGATGTGTTTTAATTCTTCTTCTGAATGGATTTCCAGTAAAACTTCAAGATTTAAAGAATGTGCTAATTCTGTAAATTCCCAAACTTGAGTTACTGAAAGATTTGCAGCAATCAACAAAATAACATCTGCACCAATTGATTTTGCTTCGTAAAATTGATATTCATCAATCATAAAATCTTTCCTCAAAATCGGAATGTTAATATGATTTCTAACACTCAAAATATCTTCAAAACTTCCACCGAAGAAATCTTTATCCGTCAAAATAGACACCGCGCTTGCTCCGAATTTTTCATATTCAGAAACAACTTCCAAAGGCGAAACTTTGTCATTGATAATGCCTTTGCTCGGCGATTGTCTTTTGAATTCGGTAATAATTCCGGATTTGGATTTCAAAGTTTCTTTCAACGAAAAAGTTGGTCTTCCAAAAAACTCAGAATCTTTCAGTTGTTCAATAGAAAATTTTGATTTTGCTTCTGCAACTTCCTGTTTTTTTCGTTCTATGATTTTATCGAGAATGTTCATTTTTATTTGGTTGATTGTTGTTGGTTGTCAGTTGATTGAATTTAGAGATAATTAATCTATCAACCATCAACCAATACCCTTAAACTATTTAAGGCTTTTCCGCTTTCCAGACTTTCTTTTGCTAGAGCCAAACAATTGTCATAATTTCCATATTTACCGGTGTTTTCCAAAGAAATTGAAGCATTAGCAAGAACAACTGAATTTTGTTCCTCAGTTCCATTACCTTCCAAAATTTTGATAAATAATTTTGAAGCATCTTCTTTGGTTTCTCCTCCAAAAATACTTTCAGCAGAAACGTTTTTGAATTTCAAATCTTCCGCGGAATAGATTTTTTCTCCGGTTTTGCTGATGATTTTTGTGTCACCGGTCAAGGAAATTTCGTCATAACCATCCAAAGCGTGAACAATCATAAATTCGCTTTTCTGCTTTTGTAAAAGGTACTGATAAACTCTTGCAATTTCAAGATTTGCAACACCAATCATTGTAAAATCAGGGCGAACAGGATTGACCAAAGGCCCGAGAATATTGAAAAAAGTTTTCAAACCGAGTTGTTTTCTGAGAGGCGCAACCGACTTCAAAGCGGGATGAAACAACGGTGCGTGAAGAAAACAGATGTTTCCTTTCTCCAAATCGGCTTTCAAATCCTCAGAATTATCC
>QFOI01000114.1 GCA_003241175.1 Pseudopedobacter saltans | reverse complement strand
GAGGGAATGGCGGAGTATATCAAGTATTTATTCAAGACGGTACGTAAGTTTTTCGGCGAAGCCATTGTGGTTACACAGGAGGTTGACGACATCATCCAGTCGCCCATTGTGAAAGAAACCATCATCAACAACTCCGACTGTAAAATTCTGCTCGACCAGCGCAAGTACATGAACAAGTTTGATGACATACAGGCGATGCTGGGGCTTACGGACAAAGAAAAAGGACAGGTACTTTCCATCAATATGAACAACGATGCAAGCCGGCTTTACAAAGAGGTCTGGATCGGCTTAGGTGGTACGCACTCGGCAGTCTATGCCACCGAAGTCAGTCTGGAGGAATATCTCGCCTATACAACTGAAGAAACTGAAAAAATGGAAGTGATGCAGCTCGCTTCCGAACTGGACGGCAACGTCGAACTCGCCATCAAACATATCGCCATGCAGAGGCGGGACAAAGCAAAAGAATAATCAATCATTCACAATTTAAAAATCAGTAAAAATGAAAAAATCTATGTTACTGGCGTGCACGGCATTCATGCTTGCCGTGTCACCTTCAGCAAAAGCCCAATGGGTGGTAAGTGATCCTTCCAATCTGGCACAGGGAATCATCAACAGTGCCAATGAAATCGTGCAGACCTCTTCCACGGTCTCCAACGTTATAAAAAATTTCGAGGAAGTAAAGAAAGTGTATGACCAGGGCAAGGCATACTATGATAAGCTACAAGCTATCAACAACCTGGTGAAAGATGCCCGCAAAGTACAGCAAACGGTTTTGCTCGTTGGAGATGTTTCGGAAATGTACGTGACCAATTTTGGTAAGATGATGAACGACCCCAATTTCAAGCCGCAGGAACTGGTGGCCATCGCCAATGGTTATGCGGCACTGCTCAACGAGAGCACTGAACTGCTGAAAGAACTAAAACTGATCATTACGGCTTCCAGCCTTTCCCTGAACGATAAGGAACGTATGGATATCATCGACCGTGTGTACAAAGAGGTAAAGGATTATCACAGCCTTGTCCGTTACTACACCAACAAGAATATTTCTGTAAGCTACCTGCGTGCGAAAAAGAAAAACGATACCCAAAGAGTACTTCAACTCTATGGAACTGCTAACCAAAAATACTGGTAGACTATGGAATGGAATAATCTTCACGAACTATTACGTTCACTTTACGATGACATGATGCCGCTTGCAGGCGATATGGCAGCAGTAGCAAAAGGTCTTGCAGGACTGGGAGCATTGTTCTATGTGGCATTAAAGGTCTGGCAGGCTTTAAGCCGTGCTGAACCTATTGATATGTTTCCATTACTCCGTCCGTTTGCATTGGGACTGTGCATTATGTTCTTTCCGACCATCGTACTGGGAACTATCAATGCCGTACTAAGTCCTGTAGTGGTAGGAACCCACCAAATACTGGAAGGCCAAGTGCTTGACCTTAACCAATTGCAGCAACAAAAAGACCAGTTGGAATACGAAGCGATGGTACGAAATCCAGAAACCGCTTATATGGTGTCGGACGAAGAGTTTGACAAGAAGCTGGACGAGTTGGGCTGGTCGCCGTCCGACATCGGGACAATGGCGGGAATGTATATGGAAAGACAAGCCTACAAGATAGAGAAAGCCATAAAGGACTGGTTCCGCAATCTTTTGGAAATACTTTTTCAGGCTGCGGCACTTGTTATTGATACCATTCGTACGTTTTTCCTGATAGTCCTCTCGATACTAGGACCGATAGCTTTTGCTATTTCCATATGGGACGGCTTTCAAAGTACGCTCACGCAATGGCTGACGAGGTACATCAGCGTTTACCTATGGCTACCTGTTTCGGATTTGTTCAGTTCCATGCTTGCAAGGATACAGTCCCTGATTGTTGAAAAGGACATCCAGATGTTGTCTGACCCAACATTTATTCCCGACACGTCCAATACCGTATACATCATCTTTATGATTATCGGCATCGTGGGCTACTTCACGATACCAACGGTAACAGGATGGATTATACAGGCAGGAGGTGCAGGGAACTTTACCCGCAACATAAACCAGACTGCAATGAAAGCTGGAAATATCGCCGGAGCTGGAGCTGGTTCAACTGTTGGAAACATCGGTGGCAAATTAATGGGGAAATAAAAACAATTAAATCATTTAGAAATGGAATTTAAAACGCTAAGAAATATCGAGAACAGCTTTAGGCAGATACGACTATATGCCATTGTTTTTGCGGTTCTCTGCATTGGTATTGTAGGATACACCGTGTGGCGTTCCTACAGCTTTGCAGAGCAGCAACGCCAAAAAATCTATGTACTTGACAATGGTAAATCCCTGATGCTTGCCTTGTCGCAGGATGCGAGCATCAACCGTCCTGTGGAAGCTAGGGAACACGTCAGACGTTTTCACGAACTGTTCTTCACATTGGCTCCCGACAAGGATGCCATCGAAAGCAACATGAAACGGGCATTCAGCCTTGCCGACAAGTCAGCTTTTGATTACTACAAGGACTTATCTGAAAAGGGCTATTACAGCCGTATCATTTCAGGAAACGTACAGCAACGCATCGAGGTGGATAGTGTCGTATGCAACTTCGAACACTATCCGTATGCGGTGCGCACCTACGCCAAACAGTTCATCATCCGTTCGAGCAATGTAACTAGGCGTAACCTGATTACTTCCTGCTTCCTTGTGAACTCTGTCCGTTCGGACAACAATCCACAGGGCTTCAATATTGAAAAGTTTGCGGTAATCGAAAACAGGGACATAGAGGTTATTGAACGCTAAAAACAATATTATGGAAGCATTATCAGATTTAAACACGTTCTCAAAATTCCTGAGAGACAAGGGCTATAACGGTTATTTCCGCACGCAGGGTGCGTATGCCGGAAAGCTGAAAGACAGTATCGGCGAATACCTCGCAAGCTGTAGGAAAGGTGCAGACAGTTTGCCAAGGCGGGACTTATTGTTGACCTGCTACCTGCAATGGTCGGGGGATACCAAGCCCCGTGTAGAATGCACCATGTGGGTAACATACCTGAACGGGAAATTCTCACTCAACAAAATGGAAGTCGCCAGGAAAGACCGTTTTGGACAACTGCTGATAAAATCAGAGCGGACAAACCTGTCAGTCATAACCGTACCCAAGGCATCTGAGGCCGTTGCGATGGTTATGGAAGTCCAAAGGCAAAAAGCACGAAAAAGACCCGGCCGTTTCCGGTTCTAACAACAGAAACAGTAAGACATGAAAAAAATAAGAGCAAGCGTGGACAGGTACCTTAACCGGCTGGATGAGCGCTGGAGGGTGTTGTCCCTGCGGAAGCAGCATCAATACATCCTGTACTTTTTTGTGGGTTACCTGCTGCTCACCGCAGTGGTCATCGGCAAGGTATGGTACGATACCAAAAAGTCTGGCAACAGTATGGTCATTGAGCATATTGAAAACCCTGTCCTCAAAAGTGAAAATCCTGCAAGGTTGCAGGACAGTGTATCAACAATCTTAAAAAAGAAGCTTTATGAAAGAAAAGGAGAATAAAAAAACGGTTGTCCGGATAACAGAAGGGAATGCCGAAACAACCAGCGGTGTGTTGCAGGAGAGCTCCCAAAATAAAATGGACAAACTTAAAAAGCCACTCATCTTTATATTGATGGGGGTGGTGTTTGTCGGGTGTATGTACCTGATATTTAAACCTTCCGGAGATAAAAAAGAAATCAAAGACATCGGGCTGAACGATTCCGTTCCGCAGGCCACAGAAGCCGGAATGCCGGAAGACAAGGGAAAGGCATACGAGCAGGAAATGCAGGAACAAAAGGAGCAGGAAAAGCGCAATGCCCTGGCAACACTTGCGGATTATTGGAATACCGACAGTGCGCAGGAGAAAAAAGTGGATAGACCCGAAGACCGCGGGAGTTCTACCAGTGAGGATGGCAGGACTTCACGCAATCCCGGACTTAATAGCTATCGTAATGCACAAAGCGCATTAGGTTCTTTCTATCAGAATGATAATGCCGAGACGCTGGAACTCCGTAGGCAGGTGGATGAACTAAAGGCAAAACTGTCTGAAAAAGAGGTACCTAAGGCGGTAACCGTTGGCGACCAATTGGCATTGATGGAAAAATCTTATCAGATGGCGGCAAAGTATATGCCTACAAATACCAATACTGTACAACAAGTTAAAACGGACAGTTCTGCCCGAACATCTTCTTCCAATACGCAGAAAGAGTATTTTGTAACATTCACGCCGAAAAGGAAAAACACAGTGTCGGCTTTGTACCGTGAACCTACCGACAGTGCATTTTTAACTGATTGGAGCCGGCCTCAAAACCGCGGCTTTTATACACCAGGCTCTAAGGAGCAGGTTGTACAACCAAAAAACAGTATCAAAGCCAGTGTACTGGAAACGCAGACGGTTATAGGAGAAACGGGAGTTCGTTTACGTTTGCTCGAAGCAGCCCAGACACCCGGCCGTAGCATTCCACAGGGAACCATTGTTACGGCTAATACTAAATATCAGGGAGGGCGGTTACAGCTCAAAATCAATTCCATAGAACTGGATGGTAATATCATTCCGGTTGACATAACCATTTACGATCTGGACGGTCAGCAGGGCTTGTATGTTCCGTATTCGCCCGAAATGAATGCCCTTACCGAAATGGTGGGCAATATGGGCCAGTCGGCAGGAACCAGCTTTACGTTTTCCAGTTCGGCAGGACAGCAGATCGTCTCTGACCTTGGACGCGGCATGATACAGGGCGTGTCTGGCTATTTCTCCAAAAAGGTAAAAACGCCAAAAGTAACCCTGAAAGCAGGGCATCAGGTATTTCTCGTATCCAAAAAATAATGTTGAACTCAAATAAACAGAACAATGAAAAAACATTTAAAAACCTTCTGGGCTTTTGCCCTGATACTCGGCTTTGCCGTACAGTCTTACGCACAGGACAGTGTAAGAACTAAACAATTGGCTCTTGGCAAGATAGAGCCGTACAGTATGGAAGTTACCTACGATAAAACTTCGCATTTGATTTTCCCAACTGCCATCCGTTATGTGGATTTAGGAAGTGAATACCTGATTGCAGGAAAGGCAGAAAATGCGGAAAACGTATTGCGTATTAAAGCATCGGTAAGGGATTTTGAACCAGAAACCAATTTTTCGGTCATTACCGATGACGGGCGGTTTTACAGTTTCAACGTGTACTACAGTTCCTATCCTGAAGCATTGAGCTATGACCTGCTGACGATGCAAAAAGCGTTTGATAAAACAGGCAGTAACGATGTACTTTTTGAAGAACTGGAAAATAATCCCACATCTTTGGTCAACGGGATCATGGAAACCATCTACAAAAAGAACTCGCAACCCATAAAACGCATCAGGTCAAAGCGTTTCGGGATCATTTTTAGATTGAAAGGCATTTACATACATAACGGGAAATTCTATTTCCATATGGAATTACGAAACCGTACCAATGTGCCTTTCCAGATTGATTTTGTGGATTTCAAGATAGTGGATAAAAAGACAGCCAAGCGTACCGTGGTACAGGAACAGTCATTAAAACAACTCCGTACCCTCAAGGAGCTCACGGAAGTCCCGGGACAGTCCACGGAGAGCAATGTGTTCCTGTTGGATCCGTTCACGCTTGCCGAAGGGAAAGTGCTGCTCATTGTCATCCATGAGAAAAACGGTGGCAGGAACCAAACACTCCGCATAAAAAACGCTGTTCTGCTCAAGGCACATCTATTGGAGGATCTGCTCCGAAAATGACAGTGCAATGGCAAATGACACAGGTTATTTGTATCATTGCAGTACAGGCACGTAATAATCATTGAAAAACGAAGAAAAGTAGAACCATCGGAAAAAACATGGAACATTTTTTTGAACTCCCTGTAACATACAAAGGGGAAGAACTGGAACTCAAAAGCAGACTGGTAACTTTCGGCTACGTTTATAAGTTCCACATTATCGTCGGAGGTAGGGAACTTGTCTTTGAAAAGGACGACGAACAAAATTACCGCGTTCTGGCACCGGAAGGAGGTGCCGAACCTTCTGTGGACAAGGAACTGATGGAAGCCATCATTACCTCATTAAAACAAATTGCAAAATAGTAAACGGTCTATTATAAAGAAAGAAAACCGACCTGTAAATATTTTTGCAGGTCGGTTTTCTTCTGTTACCAAACATTGAATAGTCAAATACTGCCTTTCAAAGTCAATAGCTGCCTTCTTGTAAAATCCCTTATAAAGACTTTCTAACTTAATCTTCCATAAAAAATTGAATGAAAAATGGAGGTTATCGCAATACAAAAATCTATACTGGAAGAAATGAAAAATGAGTTGAAAGCACTTTTGGTCATGACTGAAAATACCACTAGGAAATACTCCCCAATTATAAAGGAGGAGAAATGGCTTGATAACCAAGAAGTGTGTTTGATGCTGAACATTACCAAACGGACGTTGCAGACTTATAAGGACAAAGGCCTACTCCCTTATTCCAAATTAAACCGCAAAAATTATTATAAACTTTCGGATGTAATGGCTTTACTTAATGCCAGACAGCCAAACAATACCAATGACAATGGATTTACTAACAAATGAAGCTGAAGAAATCATTGCCCATCAGAAAATGATAGCGCAGCTAAGGTGTCATATTGAAAGCATATTGAAGAACTACCGCCTAGTAATGAACGGAGAAATTTATCTTTCTGGTGAAGAGTTGTGCAAGATGCTTCACATCAGCAAACGGACTTTGCAACAGTATCGTGATGACAATATTCTGCCGTATATACAAATAGGTGGTAAAATTAATTATAAGGAAAGTGATATTCTGGTATTATTGGAGCAGAATTATATCTCCAATAATACAAACAACAAATAACCACTTTGTTACAGATTAATGCTTTCGTATCGAAACGAGTTTAGTATCTTCATTTTAGAAAATACTTAAAGTGTTTTTGCTCTATGAGATATCAACACAAAAGACGTAAGATATGGAAACTGGTACAACAAAAAAATGAAATTACCCTCGCCTTTATCAATGATAAAAGCCCGATTTTGGATTTGACTTGCAACGACCTCATCTCTTCTGGGGTTGAAGTATTGTTTCATTCGGAAAATATTGAAGACGGGCTATCTCAATTATCTGTATTAAAAGAACTTCCAACAGTTTGCATTGTTGATCTTGATTTTTACAATAAACAAATATTAAAACAGCTTCAAAAATTGAGAATGGAGTACCCTACTATCAAATTGATTGCTCATAGCGATATTGACGACGAGAAAGTAGGCAAAACTCTCTTGAATATCGGTTTTTCGGCTTACCTGCTCATCGGCAGTGATGTGGGCGATTTTAAAAATGCTATTGTTAAGGTGGTTAATAAAACAATTTTATTGGTTACAGATATTTATTGACGATATATCATTTAACTTTCATTAATAATGCCCACAATTTTATTGCCTTCCAACAAAAACTCAATTTGCCCATATTTTTGAAAAGGCTGTTTGTCCGTGTCAGAAGAAGTTGGATAATATTTTACCCCAATCGTTACTCTCGGTAACTTGAAAACCCAGGACGACCTTATTCTAAAATTTTTATTGCAAAGTCTCAGGTCTTGCGAATGCAGTAATTTTTTAAAAGCATCAAGTCCGTCTGCTTGTATAGTAACTTTCCAATTTATTCGCTGTTCATAAACGAATTTTTCACCAAGGTTTTTAAATAAACCCGCATCATCAAAGCTATTACAAGCATTAATAAAATCCCTGATGATTTTTCTCGGCAGCTTCTGTATTTCTCTGGTTTCTTTCTTTTTGTTTTCAAGATATACCCTAAAATCATCTTCTACAACCTCAGCCATCTTAAATGAGCTGTAATGAAACGCTTCCAAAGGAGATTTATAAAGTTTACCCTTCAATATTTCGGCATTATCATCTTCATTTTTTGTCTTGAAATTATCTATTAGCAAGAAACCTTTTTCTTCGGTTGCCTTATTTATTCCCGGAACAATATTCACAAAGTAGTGTTGTGCTTTGTCTTCAAAAAGAACTTTTACTTTAGGATTGAATTTTTCAGGTTTATTAACCGATGCTTTTACAAGATATTTTGTTTCATTCAATGGATTTTCAATTGGTCTTCCCCAACCGTCCGTTGATAATTCAGACTGGTAGCGTGATATTTGAAGTCTGATTTCTTTTCTTCCTTTTTCAAGGTCTTTCGAAAATTCATATCCGGGAAAAGAATTGAGGATTTTTGTATCCAGTTCCCATTGTTCGTAATCGCTTGTAAAATTTATTTGATAACTAAATTCATATTCCCGAATGTAAACTGGAAACTGTATTTTATTTTCAATAATTTTTTGCTCGATTATGTCAATATCGGTCTTCCTGTTTACTGAAATTGAGATTTCTGTTTCTATCATTTTTGATTTAAGCTATTTGTAGTTACGAATTACAAATTTACTCAATTAAATATTTGATTTTGTACATAAAGCCAAAGTCAAAACTTAAATAAGCGACGTTCTTTTGCTTCTTTTCTTTGGTCGCTGTGTGGAAAGAAAAGAAGTTCAATAAAACAACAAAAGGGATACCGAATATCCCGTGAAATGATGTTGCAACCTGTTTGGTAAAATGTAGAAGTGGAATTTATGGAGCGGTACATTTTGAC
Organism: Pseudopedobacter saltans; assembly: GCA_003241175.1. Classification (GTDB taxonomy): domain Bacteria; phylum Bacteroidota; class Bacteroidia; order Chitinophagales; family Chitinophagaceae; genus Rhizosphaericola. Next base: position 637 of record QFOI01000114.1, on the reverse strand, counting down.
AAAGTGGTTGTACCAATTGAATGCAAAAATGCATTTACGACCGCAGAAAGGAATTGCATTTTTGCCGCCGATTTTGGCTATCAGGCGACTTTTAGGGGTTGGGATTGGAAGTTCTTCAGATTGAGAAAGAAACCCCTGTTTTCGGTCATTCCATAGCGAAACATAGACCACAATAAAGAACAACCCATTTGAGCCAATGTCGCATTGATGTACAAATCCTGTTTTTCCAATGCTTCGGCTAAACTGCAACTTGGTGTATCGTCTGTTTGTTCGGACTGTTTCAGCAGTTCGCCAAATTCATCCGTCACCATTGGCAGGCTTGCCACTGTTTCGTACTTTTCTGATTGTGGTTGTTTGATTTCTCCGATAGTGGATAGTATCACTTGTCCTGTCTGCTTGCTGTTACCAAAATCCAACCAATACTTTGGTTCGTCACGGTTCATTCTGCGTTTGCTCATTGCTTTAAGCATATCGGCAATGTCAAACCGTGCCTGTACATTGTCCACACAGGTAATGTAAATCGTTGCCTTTGCGTTTTCGGGCAGTCCACCGAAATTATTCCTTTCAAACTTCTGCGTTTCGGCTTTCCAATTTGTACCCATAAACCGATTGACACGGTTTATCAAGGCTACCGATT
>QFOI01000113.1 GCA_003241175.1 Pseudopedobacter saltans | reverse complement strand
CAAAATCCTTTTCCCTTACCTGTTTCTCTTCGAGCACTTTGCGATAATCACCCTGTACATATTCATAGAAACCATTGAACGAAGGGAAAATCCCCTCATTTTTAATCCGGTCGATGTAGCCCGAAACTGCGTTGGACAACGCAACTTCTTCCGAACGTGTTGGTGGTTCATCATCCCGTTTCCAAAGTGTCAGTATCAAAGTCTTAATACTTTCTCTTTTTTCTATATCGAACACGCCATCATCGGTGTAGAAAGGGTTAAAGGCAATCGGGTTGTCTTCGGTATAAGTGAAATAAACACCGTCTTCGCCTTTGGTCTTTCCTTTGATGAGTTCACATAATCCCTGATAAGAATTACCGGTGTCCACCAACAGTACGTGTGCGCCTTGTTCGTAGTATTGCCTTACCATATGGTTGGTGAAGAACGATTTTCCTGAACCCGATGGACCAAGTATAAACTTGTTCCGGTTCGTGATAATACCACGCTTCATTGGCAGGTCGGAAATATCCAGATGGATAGGTTTTCCTGTAAGCCTGTCAGCCATCTTGATACCGAACGGCGAGGGTGAATTGCGGTAGTTGGTTTCTTCCGTAAAGAAGCAGAGGGCAGGCTCAATGAAGGTGTAAAAACTTTCCTCACTCGGAAAGTCGCCCGCATTGCCGGGCATTCCTGCCCAATACAAAGTGGCTACGTCCGTTGTGTTGTGACGTGGCTTACACTCCATCAGTGCTAACGCACTACCGCAATCATTCTTTAGCTGTTTCAGTTCCGCAGGGTCTTCCGACCACGCCATAATGTTAAAGTGCGCACGTACAGAAGACAGCCCGAAGCTGTGGGCTTCGTTCAGGTATCTTTCTATCCACTCTTTGTTGATTTGGTTGGCACGGCTGTAACGAGCCAGAGAGTGCATATTCCTTGCGGACTTCTCAAACTTTTGCAGGTTGTCTTCGCTGTTATCCAAAAACAGATACTGATTGTAGATATGGTTGCAGTTGAGCAGCAAGCCCACTGGTGCGGCGAATGACAGACGGCAATCGCTACGGTCGGTGGATAGCTTTTCAAAACGGGTATCTGCTGATACCGTTCCGGGCAGGTCGTCGGTATCGGACAAGGTATGCAGGCTTAACCTTTTGTTGCCAATACGCACTTCTTCCGTACCGAGTGCGATGTCCTGCATCGGTGTTCCGTTTTCTCTCGATAGCGTAAGGTACTGTTCTAACAAGCCCTGCTTTTCTTCCGTCCCGATAATATCCTCTTCGGTCAAACGCTTCAGGTTTACAAAACCGCTGTCGTTCACGATACGCTCAAACTGTGCCACAGCTTCCATAAAGCGGTGTATTGTTTCCTTGTTCCTGATTTCCTTTGGAATAAGCGTGCCTTTGCAAAGCGAACTGAAGTTGCTTTGCATACGCATTCTTTCCTTGGTGGTCTTTGTAAGGAACAGGTAACAGTAGTGATTCAGGAAAGGTCGCTCGTTGAAATGGCGTTGGTAGGACTTTGATAAAAAGCTCTGGTCGTCTATCGCCAAATTAGGTGCATAACTTTCCTTGATGTACCAATCCTGTTTATGGATGACTGTAAAATCAGGCAGGGTTTTGATAGCCTTGTGCCAGGCGGAATGAATGGCTTCGTATTCCGCAGAGGCTACGGTAAACAGTTCAGGCAAGCGCACTTCAAAACAGGCGGTAATGTCCGCATCTTTGGAAAGGATGCAGTTGTTCTCTACTGCCAACAATGGAAATTTGTTTTCCAGCGTAGTTGTCTTTGCTACATTTCTCATACGACATTCTGTTTAGGCGTGAATTTTAAATAGCGGTGTACAGGCTTGCGGCAGATGATGTAGCGGGGATGCCTTTTACCCGCTGCAATTTTCATCAGCCCGTGAGTACCGTACTTTTTGTTCATCGAAAAGGTCTGCCACACAATGAGCGAAGCTCCGCCTGCTCCGAGAAATAGGCAGATGTAAGAATTTACGCCTGCCATGTACAGTATCATCACGAGGATAAGCGTACCGAGCAGCCCACCTGCGAAAATGAACAGGTACTGTGCTTTCAGCCCTTTAAATTCCACCGTTCTTCCGATACCTTTATTGATATTGTAATTCATAAGGCAAAGGATTAAAGGAAGAATGAACGCAGGATGGTAGCCGCTACGATTAAGAAGATACACGCCCCGAACCAGCTTGCCGCGGTCTTGTTCGTGTCGGGATCGCCTGAACTGAATTTGTTGTACACTTTTACACCACCGATGAGGCCCACCACGGCACCGATGGCATAAATGAGCTTAGTGGCAGGGTCAAAATAAGAGGTAACCATATTGGTTGCCTCGGTGATTCCAGCAGAACCGTTTCCTTGGGCAAATGTTTCTGTAGCTATCAGCATTGCCAAGGCTGCCATTAGAACTTTTTTTCTTTGTTTTTCCATAATTGAACACATTTAATGATTATTGGTTCCCTGCGTTTTACAGGGATTCAAGGCAAATGTGTAGTGGAAATGGAGGTGTTACTAGAAAGTGGCAGCCGGAGGAATTGTTTGGCGGGGAGAAGCGGTAATATTGCTTTTAATTTCTATTTTTGAGATACTGGTAATATTAAGTCCATTATGCCATTAAAAATCAATGTGCCATATAGCGAAAAGGATATGGCTAAATCTAAAGGGGCTTTTTGGGATGCGGAACAAAAGACTTGGTTTGTGCCGGATCATAAGGATATTAATGATTTTATACAATGGATTGATACAAACGCATCAATAATAATAAAATCGCCATTTTTCATTGCCATAAATAGCAGACACTGTTATAAGTGTGCAAAGCCTACTACGGTAATTGCTTTGGCATCTGATAATTTTTATTATTTAGATGATGATAATGAGGAAAATGACAATGAAAAATGGATTCAGGAAGACTACTTTTCTTTTTTCAGTATGCCTCTTTATCTTAACGAAGAAGTTAGAAATGTGCTAAATAGACTATTTCCTCAATACAAATTGGGGTATTCCAAAACTGTAGATGGCACATATTGGGCTAACCATTGTGTACATTGTGGATTGCTACAGGGTGATTTTTACTTGCATTCAGAACCGGGTGAAGCGTTCTGTCCTGTATCAATGGAGGACTATAGGCAAATAACCTTGATTTCCATCCATACCAAGTTTGATATAGAAATAAATGCAGGATCCTCATGGGCAAGTAATGCCGATGAAATCCTTGAATATGCTAACTCAATAACTCTAGAAGAGTTTTTAAAGTAAGAGAAACGCTTGTCTACATAAATTCCCCAATGTCTAAGTCTCTATGAAATTTTCCAAAAGGCTGAATAATTCGGTTACCCGTAATTTTTGAACTTTCACTGCCGCTGTTTCATTTGAAGTCTGTTCCAAATTTTCCTTTTGGAACAATGCCCCCACGGAGCTTAGCTTGCTATAGGTGACTTCCTTGGGGTAGGACGAATGTGTAGTGGAAGTGGAGACGTTATGGAAAAGAGGGCGTTAGTTTGAGAATGATTTTAGAAATTGGAAGAACGTCTAATAGAATTATTTAATTCAAAGACCGTACAAAAAAAGCCGAAGTGTTACCTTCGGCCTTATAGAAAAAAATAAAAAGTCCTAGAATCGGAAAAGTCTTGATATTTTCTGCCAAATAGTAGATTTTTGACTTTCTTGAATAACAGGTTCTTCTTTTGGAATATCCGGCACTTCAAAATACGCCCTCTTAATCTCCAAGTCTTTTTCTCTACCTAAGCGGATTTTCCTTTCTGTCCAACTACCAGCAAACTCAATTTTGTTGTTCCTTATCCAATAGTGAGACTGACATTCAAAATTCCAATTGCCTATAGACGGATAAAGCGAAACTGACTTACCATTAAATGTCAATTTCCAATCTGTTGGCGACAAAGGGGTCACCACTTCATTACCGCATCCACATACACATTTATGTATTGCAGTACAGTATTCAATTGAGATATATAAAATACCTTCTTCAACCTTCTCAGGAATGAATTCAACGAATTTATGCTGTAACGACATCTTCATTAAAAATTTTAGATGTGCTAATAGAATATGAGCTATGATGCTCATTTTCCAAATCAACATAAATTCCAGATATCTTCTTCCATTTTAGAATAGCGAAAGTAGCATTTAGTGCATTCAACTCTGCAATCTGAATGTTGGAAGCGTATTCATTGTTATCCGAATCTTCCGAGAAAATGCGGAGCGGTAGATGGTCATTTTTGTCACGAGTTGCGGAAGTAACCCTTACTGCACCGGTAAGTTTATCATCAACTATATTAACGCCCAAACCAACATCAGAAAAAGCTACACCTACACTTACCAAATAATCCGTTATCATCTTTCTTGCAGCATTCCTGTCAACACATACAAATACATAGTCCATTTGATCCAACTCTTGCAAATTTTCTTTTTTCACATAATAGTCATGGACATGGATATACTTGTGCATATTTGAATACATCTTTTGGTAATAGGTAACTTTCCTCGGATTTTCGTTCAAGTCATCCATTGATGCTGCACCAGGAGATCGGAAAGCATTGTGTTGATCAAAGCTGTCACCATCATAAAGATGGATTTCTTTAACCGGAGTTTTGGCAACCATATCCAAAATATAAGCTCCAGTACCGCCCAAGCCAATAATTGTAATTTTTTGGCTTTCTAACTTTGCATTAATCATTTCTATATTTGCTCTGCTCGAATTGGTGTCAATGTACTGGAATACAGTTTCATTAGCACCGTCTGCAATGACTTTAAAAGTCTTTTCCGTAACCGACGAATCCAAATATTTTGCTGGTGCGGAAATAATGTCTGCATACCTTTTAATCTTTTCGTAGTAGTTCGGATATCCAGCCGCAGGCTTATTGGAAAAGGATCGGTTTACCGTAATCTGATGGTTTAGTACCGTATTAGTATTACTATGTTGAATTGCAGTGATAATTGCACCATCAACGTCACAGGGATTTTCCCCGATAAAATATATAACATGATTATCAGGAACCGCAGTTTGGTTATTACTGCTTAACGTAAGCGTACTTACCAATACACCATATTGTATCTGCTTATTTTGATCGACAAAGGGTATATGGTGGATAAGTAAATATCCACCGCATACCTCGATCTCGTAACCTTCGTCTCTTAGACGTTTAAGGTCAGGACTATGATTTATCAGTTGCTGTGACATCGAAGATCATTTTATTTTTGACACGAACAATTGAACCTTTTACCATAGTGCCTTCTGGTTTTGGTTCCCAACCCCTACTGTAAGTAATAGTATACCCCCTATTAGGATTATTGTCAAATGACCCAAAAGCCAAAACAACCAATTGCTCAAAAGAAATGTTTATTTCTTTCCATATATGAGGACGTGCATTGACTATGATGGTTGCTTCCGTTGGTCTTGGTTTAGAGAAAAAACGCTCTTTACCCGGACGGGCTAAATCAACCACTTCATCATCTAATATTTGATCATCTTGCCAGCCTTCCTTGATGTCAAGGAAGAGACCCTCTTCAGCCGGTATATTGCCTAACTCTCTGATTTGTGTTCCTCTGATGTATTGCTTATACCAGATAAAAGGCTTGTCATTAATAAAAAACTGAAGCTTTTTCTTTACAAAGAAATATTCAGTTTCAGGTCGGGCCAGATCAACTTGTTTTTCATTTTCAATAAGCTCATCCTGATAAGGTTTTCTGATTGATAAAAACAGCTCGGTGTCTAAAGGTATCCCTGCAAGCTGTTTTAAATCTGCCCCTGTTCTGTACTGGTCAAAAGTTTCATATTCTTTGCCTTCTATTACAAATTTCAGGGGTACTTTTGGATTATGGGAATGCGGATCCCCTTGATGATTATCTAATTTCATCGTAAATTCAAATTTGATATTAATTAATAAATAATTGCTTATTGCCTATCATTTCAGCAATAAATAGGGTGTACCCTATAACTGTTTTTAATTCTGATGCAATTGAAATTTTAAATTATTAATACCAAGCCCTACAACCTGATTTATAGCGGTTGAAGGTTTAAAATCACGAAAAGCTTGTTTATTTCAAATAAAGGAGGTAGTTTTGAACTGCAAAAACATTACTACCGAGAGCCTTGCAAGGGCTTTTGTTTCCTTTAAGGAATTAAGCCAGGTGACTTTCGCCTGGTTTTTTTATTTTCTTAATTGTTTCTTTTTCATTAGTGTTTTGTGTCTTTAATTGATCTTGGATCATTTCCGGGCTTTACCGTATCGCTATCTCGTCTAGGTCCACCATTTGGTCGGTGTATCCGAACTTCTCCGCCACCATTATTTGATGAATACTGTTTTGCAAGCTGTTCAGCTTGCTTTTGAGTGTTGACAATAGCCGAAGCCTTGTTGCTGCCTTCCTTTTGGACATTCCATCCTTCTTGTCCTTTTTTCTGTGTTACGTGGTAATTTGACATAATTATATATTTTCAGCAAAGATACATATTCTAAATATATCAAGCAAGTATTTTTTATAAATTTAGATTTTAGTTAGATTATTGCTTGATATTTCAAGAATTATTTTAAATTTGTAAAAATTTATAATGATGAGTACACTTGGTATAGTCTTAAAAGAGGCAAGAAAAAATGTAGTGCTTACATTAAGGCAAGTAGAAGAAATGACTGGTATTTCTAACGCCTATCTAAGTCAATTAGAAAATGATAAAATTAAAAATCCATCTGTTAATATTTTGTCTAAATTATCTTCCTTATACAAAGTATCATTAAAAACACTTCTTTCAAATGCAAAGATGATAGATAAAAAAGAGGCTCAGCAAGAGGAGATTAATCTGAACTTTGCTCAAAAAATAGCTTTTCGGGCTGAAAATTTAACAGAAGAAGAGCGCAATGATGTTCTGAAATATTTAGAGTTCATTAAATCAAAAAAAGAATTATGATTGATGAATGTACAATAAAGGATATTGAAAGAATTTCATATAATATTTTAAAAGACAGCAAATCCTTAAATGTTTTCCCAACACCTGTTGATCAGATATTAACCTATTCAAACTTTGCTTTAGACAACAACATACAATTAAATAATGTTGATACTTCTTTCTTTGGAGCGATAAAGGATAAGTTGCTAAATCCTTCAAAGAAAGCTTTATCGAAAGCATTGTCAAAAGTAATGGGTATTTTTGACAGAGATGAAAAGACCATATATGTAGACATTGGTCTTGATAATAATTTAGGCAAAAAGAATTTTGTCAAATTACATGAAATTGGACATGGTATTTTATCTTGGCAAGATGAGATTATGCTAGCGTTAGACAATGACGAGACATTATGTGAAGAATATCAAGAACAATTTGAAGCAGAAGCTAATTATTTTGCCTCCATCACATTGTTTCAGCATGATCTTTTTTTAGAGGAGTGTCAGAAATTGAATTTTGGCTTAGGAGCAGTTATGGCATTAAGTAAGAAGTTTGGTTCATCGGTACATTCAGCCTTTAGAAACTATGTTCTTCAGTCAAAGAACAGATGTGCTTTACTTGTATTAAATCACCCTATTAATAAAAATGGTTTCACTAATGTTTTAACTACCAGAGATTTATTCTATTCTAGGACGTTTCTCCAAGAATTTGGAGAATTATCTCTCCCCGATGAATTCGGTTTTAAATGGGCATTTGTTCAAGATTTTAAATTTCATAAAAAATTTCACGAGAAAGGGTCAATTTCGTTGACGACAAAAGAAGGAGAGGTAATAAATGCTAGCTATCACTTTTTCGACAACACATATAATAGCTTCATTTTTATTTTTCCTAAAGGAGAAAAAAACAAGGCGAAAACTAAAGTTATCATACAGTAGCTTCCTCACACAAACGCCCCAATATCAAACCCTTCCAGATCATTTTTCCGCAAGGTGGAAGAGCCGGTTTCCGTTTCAGATGAGAGTGTGCTGTCCAAAAGCTCAGCAATTTTTCGGGAAGTACCCTCAATGGAATTTTCCAGCAGGCTGAATAATTCGGTTCCCTGTAATTTCTGAACTATGGCTGCCGCTGTTTTCTTTTGAGCCTGTTCCAGATTTTCTTTGAGGAGCAACGCCCCCACTGTGTTTAGTTCCTCAAAGGTAACCCCCTGGGCAAAACCGTTATCGCCGCCGGATGTTCCGTACCTGTTCCATTCTTCCTCCTCTTCCTCTAAATCAGGCCCATTACTGAAAACTTCATCCAGCTCTTCCCGCGGAATTTGAACACTGACGTTTTCATTTTCGTCGTATTCAATATCCAAATTATCGGGTATTATCTCCGGTTCCTCGGTTTGGCGTTCACTGGCAGCGTTTGGCACAGAAAGGCTTCTTACAGGCCTGGGCTGTCCCATAATATCCGGCAGGTCCGGGTTAACTTTTTCCTGTTTCGTTTTTTGCTCCGGCCTTTTACGAAGGACTATCTTATCCTGCAACAGCAGGATGATAACTATTAATAAGCATATCACAATTATAGTTTCCATAGTTTATAAAATGGGTTTAAAACGTTCATTGAAATAATCGGTAATATCATCACCGAACTCCCTGAAATGATGTTCGAGGATATTGTCGATGTAGGAATAAAGCGTGGTCTTTTCTTCCCTTGACAACTGCACGATGCGGAGCAGCCTTTCGTGGTATTCTGGGCGTATGTAAACGACCTTGCCGTTGCGTCCGGACGGTAAGCGGTTGGTCAAGAACAAAGAGGGATACTGTTCCTTTTCTTCTGCGTGTGTCAGCTTTTTTTGTTTTTTATTCATAACTTTTATTTTTTAAATAGGTTTATACTTATTGTTATAACTATTGGTAATCTGTTCGCTGAATTCCTGAAAATGGTGATCCAGCAAGTTGTCCAGATAGGCGTAAATGGTAATTTTGTCCCCGCCGATCACTTGTATTATCCGTGTCAGCTTTTCGTGAAACGCCGGACGTATATAGACCGTTTTCCCGTCACGGGCATTGGTGTCCGATTTTTTGAGAAAAGTGCTTTCGTAGTCCATTTCATTCACTCGTTTAGTTCTGCTTTTGTCTTTAACCGCAGGTTTGTCCTGAGGTATTTCCTGAGACTTACCCTCTTCCTTTTCTGGGGCTTCGGCCGGCGGTTCAGGAGGAAGCTGCAAGCCTTCTTTCTTTACGCCATCCACCATCAGGTTCATCATCAGCTCTTCGTTGATGTCGGGTGTTATTTTACTTTTATTGTTTTTTTCCACGGGACTATAATTTTATAAGTTTTAAAAATTCGTTGATAAAGAGGTCGAGTTGGCAGGCTTTCATCAGCCGTTCTTCGGGGGGCATCAGCGTTGAGCGGAAAACGGTCTTGCTGTTCACTTC
>QFOI01000112.1 GCA_003241175.1 Pseudopedobacter saltans | reverse complement strand
AAGGGGATTTCTTCGTGGAAAGCCCAATCATCTTGCTTGCAGCCATTATTTGGTATCTGAAAATCTACGAGGATGGCAAGTATTGTACATTCCCACACGCTATTGAATTGCTGAATAAAAAGTATTCTGATGTATTCACTATTTTAACCTCTTATCCTGATTTGGAAAACTATCTATCGCCCTTTATGGATGCGTGGCAGGGCGGCGCACAAGACCAGTTACAAGGTCAGATAGCCTCCGCTAAAATTCCATTGTCAAGAATGATTAGCCCGCAACTGTACTGGGTAATGACAGGCGATGATTTTACGTTGGATATCAATAACCCCAAAGAACCGAAGATTTTATGCGTAGGCAATAATCCCGACCGTCAAAATATCTACTCCGCAGCATTGGGTTTGTACAATTCGAGGATTGTAAAGCTGATTAATAAAAAAGGACAGCTAAAGAGTTCCGTTATCATAGATGAGTTGCCCACGATTTATTTCAGGGGACTGGATAATCTTATCGCAACGGCGAGAAGTAATAAGGTAGCGGTATGTTTGGGCTTTCAGGACTTTTCGCAATTAACAAGGGATTACGGCGACAAAGAGAGTAAAGTAATACAAAATACCGTCGGCAATATATTCAGTGGTCAGGTGGTTGGAGAAACTGCAAAATCACTTTCTGAACGGTTTGGTAAGGTGCTGCAAAAACGGCAGAGTATGACCATTAACCGCAACGATAAATCTACCTCTATCTCCACACAGTTAGACAGCCTTATTCCGGCTTCAAAAATATCAACGCTTACACAGGGTATGTTCGTCGGTTCCGTATCGGATAATTTCGATGAACGTATCGAGCAAAAGATATTCCACGCAGAAATTGTAGTGGATAATGAAAAGGTAGCAGCAGAAACCAAAGCCTACCAGCAGATACCTCAAATCCTATCTTTTGTAAATGAACAGGGCGAGGATAGGATGAAACAGGAAATTGAAGCCAATTATAGGCAGATAAAATCAGATATTCTGCATATTGTGGAGAGCGAAATTGAACGCATTAAGAATGACCCGGACTTACAACATTTGGTTCAGCAGGGGTAATTTTGATGCTCATATCAGCCCGCCCCCTGAAATAAATTTGTAAATTTGCAATTGGTATTAAAGGGCTAATAATGACAATTTTAATCATAGAGGATGACCAAAGGGTAGCCGAACTCATACAAAGGGGTTTGGAAGAGCAGGGCTTTGCCCCGACTTTGGCGTATGACGGGCTTTCGGGTAAGAAACTGGCATTGCAAAATAATTACGACCTGATTATTACGGATATTATTCTGCCCAAATTAGACGGGATAGACCTGTGCAGGCAAATCCGGGAAAGCAAGCCCGATACGCCTATTATTATGCTTACGGCATTGGGAACAACGGACGATAAGGTAGAGGGCTTTGATGCGGGAGCCGACGACTATCTGGTAAAACCCTTTGAAATGCGGGAACTGCTGGTGCGCATCCGGGCTTTGCTGAAACGCAACAATAAAACGGCAAACAGCACAGGCTTTATCCTGCGCTTTGCCGACCTTGAAATGAATTTGCATACCAAGATTGTAAAGCGTGACGGCACAGAAATCAGCCTGACACCAAAAGAATTTAATCTTTTGGAGTATATGCTGCAAAACCCTGAAAGGGTTTTATCAAGAGTGGAAATTGCGGAAAAGGTTTGGGACACGCATTTTGATACAGGCACTAACTTCATTGATGTGTACATCAATTACCTGCGGAAAAAAATTGACAGGGAATTTGACAGGAAACTCATTCATACCAAATCGGGCATGGGATTTATTTTAAAAGCGGAGTAATGAAAATCAGGACACGCCTAACGATATTATTTACCGTCATCACCGCTACTATTTTATTGGCGTTCGCTGCCGTTATCTATTATACCGCTAAAGAAAGCCGGGAACAGGAATTTTATGCGCTCCTTAAAAAAGAGGCTATCACGAAAGCCAATCTTTTTTTAAACGCCAGCGTGGATAAACAGACCTTGGAAGACATCTACCATAACAACCGGAAAATATTAAATGAAGTGGAAGTAGCCATTTATGATACAACATTTACCTTGCTGTATCATGATGCGGTCGATATTGATTTTGTAAAAGAAACCAGGCAAATGATAAACGAGATTAACCAACAGGGTGAAATCAGTTTTTATCAGAAAGATTGGCAGGTTATCGGGTTGCAATATGAATTTCAGGGCAAAAGTTTTATCGTTACCGCCGCAGCTTACGACCAGTACGGCTACAATAAATTAGACAACCTGTTTAAAACTATCGTTATCGTTTTCATCATTTCCATTTTGGTTATCTATATAGCCGGGCGTTTCTTTTCACGAAAAGCCTTTGAACCCGTAAAGGAAATGACCGAAAAAGCGGCAAACATTTCTGCCACGAACCTTGACTTGCGTTTGCCGGGCAACGGCAGCAAAGACGAACTTTCAGAGTTGGCAAATACATTCAACGAAATGCTGAACCGACTGGAAAATTCTTTTGATGCGCAAAAACACTTTGTTTCCAATATTTCCCACGAACTGCGGACACCGCTTGCAGCCATTATTACCGAGTTGGAATTATCTGCCAACAAAGAGCGGGATATTGAGGAATACAAAACGGCTATTCAGAACGTCCTGAATGATGCAAAAAAATTAGTCCGCCTTTCCAACAGCCTGCTGGATTTGGCAAAAGCCAGCTATGACCCTTCCGAAATTGCTTTTAAGCCGACCCGTATTGATGAAGCATTACTGGACGCAAGGCAGCAGGTACATAAGGCGAACCCGGACTACAAAATTGACATTCACTTTGAAAATGATTTTGAAAGCGACAACCAAATCTCCGTAAACGGTAACGAGTACCTTTTGAAAGTGGCTTTTGTAAACCTGTTTGAGAACGGCTGCAAATTTTCAGATGACAGGCAAAGCACCGTTACCATTACGTTCAGCGGTGAAAAAATCATACTGCGGTTTGCCGACAAAGGCATCGGTATTTCCGGGGATGATATGAAAAATATCTTTACCCCTTTCTATCGTGGCGAAAACAAAACATTTGCAGAGGGCAACGGCATCGGGCTTTCGCTTACACAAAAGATTATCGCCCTGCACAAAGGCACAATCGCAGTGAAGTCCAAAGAAAAACAGGGAACAACCTTTACCGTTGAGTTGCCCGTAGTAGGCAGTTAAAGCTACTAAACAGCCTTTTTATTTTCCTTCCGAACGGTAAATCAGCAACGGTACGGCTGAATGGTACGCCAGCTTTTTGGTAACGCTGGACTTAAACATTCCTTGCAGAAACCCATACTTTCCCGCAATGCTGATTAACAGTTGTGCGTGGTTGTCCTTTGCAAAATCGGCAACGCTGTCTGCGGTATTTTGGGCGGTAAGGAAATGGAACGTGGGGTTCAGTTCTTCAAACATATCGAATATATCCTTTAGCCCCGCATACAAAACAGGTTTGGGCGTTTTATCTTTCTTCCTGCCTACATTGACAATCATAAGGTTTGCACCGAGTGTCTTTACAAATGTTTGGATGGCATCGTGCGGCGTATGGCTTTTCAAATCGGGAATTATCGGCAGGGCAAGTGCCACATTTTCCATCTTTGCAAAACGTGCCTTTGCAGGAATAACCAGTACAGGAACGTCCGCATTTTCCGAAACCTCAAAAACGCTGCTCCCGATTAGCTTCTGCCCGGCTTTATTGCGCCCCGTTATGCCCATTACAATAAACGAAACCTGATATTGCCGTACCAAAGCGGCAACGCCTTCGCTTAACCCATCGTTGTTCACGATACAGGTAATCTCCGCTTTGTCTTTTGAGGCTAACCGCTCCTTAATGCTTTCCAGCTCTTTCAAAAGGACATCGTTAGCTGTGCTTGCAGCACTGTTACTATGGTACAGAATAACCCTGCCACCATCCAATTGGGCTGACCAGTTGGCTGCGTATTGTGCAGCATCTAAAGCGTTTTCCGAAAAATCAATCGGCACAAGCAATGTTCTCATATCATCCGGTGATTTAATAATAAGCAAATTCAAAGGTAGCCATTACCACCCGCTTCGCATACGCAGGGTATGCTTCTAATAAAATTCTAATTTTTTTCTGTTGCTTCTCTAATAATACTTTCTTCAAGATGTAAATAATTTTGTTTAAGTTAAATACCCCGCAATGCTATTCCTTTTGAAAAACACAACTTTGTACAAGAATTTCAACCAAAGCAAATTCAGCCATTTTATTAAAGTATATGCAATATATGTTTTAATTCTAATCCCCTTTTTATCAACTGCTCAAATTCCTTCCTATTATTCGGGAATTAATTTTACGCTTACAGGCAATGATTTAAAACAAGAATTATCACTGCTAATCATTACAACACATACCAATATCCTGCCTTACACATCAAGCACAATGCCCGATGTTTGGGACGCTTTAAAGCAATCTGATTTAGACCCGGCAAACAGCGGTAATGTTTTGCTGATTTACGGTTGGAACGATACCGATGCCATTGTAGATAATGACCGTACAAGGGATAAAAATTTATCGTGTCATACATCTTCCTGTACAGGAAAATGGGTTCGTGAACATACTTATCCACGTTCATTAGGAACACCAAATTTAGGTTTTGAAAATGCAGGTGCGGATGCCCATCATTTAAGACCTATTGATGATAGCAGAAACGGAACACGCAGCAACAACAAGTTTACCGCAGGAAGCGGGCGCCTCGTATAAGCCTACTTCCCTTACGTGGTATCCAGGCGATGAATGGAAAGGCGATGTAGCCCGTATGATGATGTATATGTATCTACGCTACCCCACGCAATGTTTACCGAACAATGTAGCCGTTGGTTCTGCTTCTTATTCCCCTTTTGGCGATATGCCTGATATATTTTTAGAATGGAATGCGGAAGACCCTGTTGCCGCACACGAATTAGTGAGGAATGATGTATTGCAGGGAATGCAGGGCAACCGTAATCCGTTTATAGATAATCCATATTTAGCAACATTAATTTGGAACGGTCCGCAAGCGGAAGACACGTGGGATTTGCAAAACCTTTCGACGGGAGTATCATATACTTATTCAGAGAAGATTAAATTATATCCAACCGTAACAACGGATTATGTAAACGTAGTTTATCCTAATGGCAACACATTTCAATATGTGATTTATAACCAAATGGGGCAAAAAATTATGTCAGGAAAAACTACCGATAAAATTGACGTATCAGGTTATTCATCAGGTATGTATTATATCATATTGGAAAGTAATAACCATTATAATTCCTATAAAATAATCAAACAATAGCAGGCTCAATGACTTTCCAATTGAATAGGGATATGAGATACAGAGGTCAGACATTCCTTAATTCCTAAAAAATATAGATGAAAGCACTTTACTACTGCACAATGACCGTACTGCTTATATGTATGCTGTCCAATGCCTATTGCCTGTTAATCCTGCATCATAGCCATCCGTTCTTAAAAATAGTCAACATCATAACCCCTGTGGTGGTACTGTTCTATTTGGCTTCCGTTATTCAAAAGAGAAAAAAACTCCTGAAACGGAAAAATGAGCAGGGCAACCTCAATTAGTGATTAAAGAACTTTCAGGCAACCGCTTTTCCTACGCTCTAATAAAATTCTAATTTTTTTCTGTTGCTTCTCTAACTGTGATTGCAGTAGGCAGTGAAGACCTTTGTGCCTTACAATAATTAAAGCGTTTCACAAATGGAAATCTTGGAGTTTGCAATACGGCTATCTGCTGCATTACTGTTCGGTGTCGCTATCGGCGTAGAACGGCAGTGGCGGCAAAAGAGCGCAGGGCTTCGCACCAATACACTGGTGTCGTTGGGTTCGGCTGCCTTCATCCTGATTTCGGCTTCCCTTACCGACAGTACGGGCGACCCAAGCCGTATTGCGGCACAGATTGTAACAGGTATCGGTTTCTTGGGCGCAGGGGTAATCATGAAAGACGGTTTAAGTGTGCAGGGCTTGAATACGGCTGCCACCATTTGGTGTTCGGCTGCGGTAGGTTCGCTCTGCGGTTTGGGCTTGTTTGCGCAGGCAGGTGTGGTTACAGCCTTCATTATGCTTACCCATATACTGCTTCGCCCCGTTGGACAAAAATTGAGTTTGCTTTCTTTCAACAAGACCGCCACAACGCAAATCGACTACCTGTTCACGATTAAATGCAAAACCGAAGTGGAAAACCACATCCGGGTACGGCTGATGCAGATGCTCGGCAATGACGAGAAACTATTGCTAAAGTCGTTGACCAGCGATGATACGGATGATGTAACCCATGTAACCATCACGGCGGTTATTAAAGCCGTAACCCCGCAGGACAGCCTGATGGAACGTGTAGCCAGCCGTTTGACCATCGAGGACAAAGTAATCAAAGTAAGCTGGGAGATTATAGGAACACAATCAGAATTATAACAGTGATGTTAAACAGCCACATATCCGTATTGCTGCTTTCGGCAGGCATTGCTTCAGACAACCTTGTACTGGCAGCAATGAGCCGGAATACCGCCTATGTGGTGAAGCCGGGAAAGCCGTTGCTGATACTCTTTATGTTGCTCAACATCCAAATGATGGCTTTCACATACGGCGGATGGGCGGGTACGGCTTTGATAAGCTATCTGCCCGGCTACGGGTACTGGTTTGCCATTTTTATGCTCTGTGCAACCGCCCTGCGTATGTACCGGGAATGGCGCAGCGAGAAAATGAAGGATATGGAAATTGAATTTGGGCTGGATGGTTTTTTGGGGATTGCCTGCGCTACATCCATCTATGTATTTGTATTGGGCTTGTCACTGAAAAGCCTTCAAATGTATGAACCGTCAGCCTATTTACTGTCCATGTGCGTATTGGGAACCATGATGCTGCTCGGCTGGTATTTGGGGCAGTTCCAGCAATTCAGGCTATTAAAAGCCATTAAGATAACCGCCCTCGTGATGATGGTTACGGGGATTTCAATACTTATTTATAAAATACTATAAGAAGCGATATTATGATGACAAAAAAAGACAAAATAAAAAACCCGCTCCATTCCGTAATTAATTCAAGCGGTATGAATATGGGAACCGTTACCAAGTTGCAGAACGCTTCCCGTCAGGACGATAACTTTGTTTATGCGATGCTGGAAACCAGCGAGGAAGGCATAAGCATTGTAACGGCAGATGAAAGAAGACTGAAATTCGGAGCCAATGAATTGCAGCACCAAAAAGCAGCCAAATGGTATGTGCAGCTATTGAAGGCATTTGCCAATCCGTTTATCTATATCCTGTTGGTCATCGCCACTGTTTCCTTTGTGATTGATGTATGGCTGCCCTCTGTCGAAGACCGTGATTTCAAAACCGTCATCGTGGTTTCCATTATGGTGCTGGTCAGTGCGCTTTTGCGTTTTGTGCAGGAGTACCGGAGCAATTCGGCTGCCGAAAAGCTGAAAAGCATGGTAAAGACCACCGCCACCGTATTGCGGAAATTTGTGGGCAGGAAAGAAATCCCGATAGGTGAGCTTGTACCGGGCGATATTGTATATCTGTCTGCCGGGGATATGATACCTGCGGATTGCCGCATCGTACAGAGCAAAGACCTGTTCGTAAGCGAAAGTATGCTTACAGGGGAAGCCCTGCCCGTTGAAAAAAGCCATTTCCCCATACGTGATGCCGGGAAAAAGCAGCCCACCGAACTGAATAATATCTGCTTCATGGGTACGAATGTGGTAAGCGGTTCCGCTACGGCGGTGGTAGTTGCCACAGGCAGCTATACTTTTTTCGGCAGTATCAGCAAATCCATTGTAGGCGAACGCCCTGAAACCAGCTTTGACAAAGGCATTAACAAGGTCAGCTTTCTGCTCATACGCTTCATGCTGGTGATGGTTCCGCTTATTTTTTTAATCAACGGTTTGCTGAAAGGCGATTGGGCAGAGGCATTACTTTTTGCCATTGCCGTAGCGGTGGGCTTAACGCCCGAAATGTTGCCCATGATTGTAACGGCTAACTTGGCAAAGGGAGCCGTAAATATGAGCAAACGCAAAGTGATTGTAAAGCGTTTGAACTCCATTCAGAACATCGGGGCAATGGATATTCTCTGCACCGATAAGACCGGGACATTGACACTGGATAAAATCGTGCTGGAAAAGCACCTGAATGTGGATGGCATAGAAGATGATGAAGTATTGAAATGGGCTTACCTCAATAGCTTTCACCAAACGGGGTTGAAGAACCTGATGGATAAAGCGGTATTGGAACACGTAGAGGTACACGACTACCTGAAAGTAGAAGAACAGTACATCAAAGTTGATGAAATCCCTTTTGATTTCGGGCGCAGGCGCATGTCTGTTGTGCTGAAAAAACATAATGGCAAGCACCTGCTGATTTGCAAGGGAGCCGTTGAAGAAATGCTGGAATTATGCACCAGTGCCTTTGACCCCGGAGAAGACCGCAGCCTCCATATCGAGAATGATACCGTAGTGCCTATGGATGATACGATGCGCAAGATTGTATTGAACACATCCAAAAGAATGAATGAAGAAGGGCTTAGGGTGTTGCTGGTTGCCATCCGTGAATTTGAAGGAACGCACCCGCTTACCTACTCCGTTGAAGATGAAAAGCAGTTGACATTAACAGGTTTTATCGGGTTTCTTGACCCTGCAAAACCATCCTCAAAGCCCGCTATTGAAGCCTTGCATAAACTTGGTGTGGAAATTAAGGTGCTGACAGGCGATAATGAAACGGTTACAAAGAAGATTTGCAACGATGTGGGCATTCCCGTTCAGCAGCTTATCAATGGCAGCGATTTGGAAAAACTGACGGATGATGAACTGTTGCAGCAGATTGATACGGTTTCTGTTTTCGCCAAGCTGAACCCCCTGCAAAAAGTAAGGGTGGTAAAGGCATTGCGCAGCAAAGGGCATACCGTAGGCTTTATGGGCGATGGCATCAACGATGCCGCAGCACTGAAAGAAGCCGATGTGGGCATTAGTGTAGATACAGCCGTGGACATCACGAAGGAAAGTGCCGACATTATCTTATTGGAAAAAGACCTGATGGTACTGCGTAAAGGCGTGATATACGGCAGAAGGACTTTTGGCAATATCATCAAGTACATCAAAATGACCGCCAGCAGCAATTTCGGTAATATGTTCAGTATGCTCGGAGCCAGTGCGTTTTTACCGTTCCTGCCCATGCTGCCCGTACACCTGCTCATACAAAACCTGTTGTACGATATATCGCAGATTTCTATTCCGTGGGATAAAATGGATGAAGAATTTATCCAAAAGCCAAAAAAATG
>QFOI01000703.1 GCA_003241175.1 Pseudopedobacter saltans | reverse complement strand
TGTTCCTGGGATGCCTTCCATACCGATGGGAGTCGCATTAATAATTCCTTTTGCATTTTGTAAAGCATTTTCTACATCATCTGAGACTATAATTTTCCTATCTGGAAACATGGATTGTAGATTTTTAGCCAAAGTATTCGCTTTATCTTTTTGCGTATCAAAAAGATGGATTTCATTTGTTCCCATTTTTAACATAGCATAAGCTACGGCAAGTCCAGCACCACCTGTACCTATTTGTGCAACGATGTCAATTTCTGCATTTGAGATTCCAGATTTGAAATTTTCAGAAAAACCAAACCAATCCGTATTATCTCCAAATCGTTTACCATTTTTGAAAATAATCGTATTTATGGAACCGATTTTTTTTGCATCTTCAGATAAAACATCTACCAACTTAAATGCGTCTTCTTTGTAAGGGTGTGTGATGTTGACTCCACTAAAATCTAATGATTCGGCAGCCAATAGCATATTTTGTAAAAATGAAGCATCTCTTTCTGGTGCTGCAAAATCTACGATTCTGTATATTAATTCTAATCCGTTTTCTTTTGCTTCTGTTTCGTGAATCATTGGAGATAAAGAACCTTGAATTCCATGTCCTATTAATCCAGCCAATGCTTTGTTTTTCGTATTCATAACTTCAAAATTTAATTTTAATTATTTCAAATTGTCTTCAATATATTTTGGTCTAGTCGCTACTATCCCCGCAAGTGCAGATACTATCGCCATGGCACATATAAACCAGCAAGTTGGTAACCAATTGTGATAAGTAGAATGTAAGTGTCCAACATAAAAAGGACCTAGTGCAGCTATAATATATCCGACCGATTGCACAAATCCGCTTAATGCAGTAACGCCAGCTTCGGTTTTGCTTTTAAGATTTACTAAAGTCAGTCCTGCAGGAACCAATAGTGCACTGACGCCTAATGGAAAAATCCAACCCCAAGAGTATTGTGGTAAATAACCCAAGCCCAATATGCCTATAATTGCCAATATACTTCCTAATAATACAAAATAATAAGGCCTTTTAACTTTATTCATTAATGTTGGTAGTATTATACTGTGTGGTAATCCGGTAAGATTATATACGGATAGCATCACTCCTGCTACTGCTGTTGTTTTGCCCGCAGTTGCGACCAATATTGTCGGCAACCATGCTATCAACGCATACATTGTCAACGCCCCAATACTGAATACTAATGTTATCGCCCAAGCTAATGAGGATTTGTATAGATTAAAATTGGGTGTCTTTTTCTTTTTAGAA
>QFOI01000702.1 GCA_003241175.1 Pseudopedobacter saltans | reverse complement strand
AGCTCATTCTTCATTCCGTCAAATGCGGATTTTTGTATTGCGATAACTTCCATAATCTGCTCAATTTTTCTGTGGAAGTCGAATTTATAAAGGCTTATTACAGAGGTGGAAAATGTGGTATTGATTGGCGTTGAAAGGCAGTATTTGGCAGTTTACTTTTGCCGCAAACAATAAAATCGGATAGCCAAAAGGTTATCCGATTTTATCAAATCTTATTGTAAGAATGCGTATCAGCGTTGGGCTGGCTGTTCGGTTTTTACTTCCGTCTGCTGCTTTTCTTTTTTCTCACGGGAGTAAACCCACAACGACAACAGCCCGAATATAATCAGGGCGTAAGCTATCCATTTGCCAACCTTTTCAATCAATTTAATGAAAACCGAACTTTCATAAGAAGAAAAGCCCTCTGCTCCCATAGGGCTGCGCCTATAAAACTTTCTGCGGTTAATCCAATAACGAAGTCCCAAGCCTGCAACCAAGAATATTATCCCTATAACCAATGATGCAACCATATCCCCACATTTTTAATTTCACAAGTATAAATTTAAGAAATATTGATAAGCCAGTAAAATGCTCCTAAGCATACGCTGTAAATAGAAAACGGCTTACCAACCAGTTAAGCCGTTTTTGTGAATTGAAATGACAGGTTAATCACTGCTGTTAAACTGAAAAGTAATCTGCTTTTCATTCCCGAAACTGTCCGAAATCCAAACATCAAAGGATTGTGATACGGCAGACGTTGAAGTGTAGTACAGCCTGAATTGCTCCGTTGGTAACTGGTACAGGTCATTGGGCTGATATGGCGGCTCATTGTAGTATTGCAACGTTCCCTGCCCGTCAAACTGGAAATAGCGGAGGAAATACTGCGTGTTGCTGTAATTGCCTGTACGCTGTATGGTAATGCGTATTTCTACGGTCTGACCGTTGGCAACATCTTTAGGCACTGGCATTACATTCACCTCGAAAGGAAAATTGTTCTGTATTTCGAGTTCATCATCTTTGCTACAAGATACCAACGTAACCGAAGCTGTGAGGATTGTCAGGAATACATACAATGGCAGTAGCCCTGTTCTGAATTTATTGAATATTGCTATCATCGTTTTTACGTTTTAAAAGTTAAACCTTAATCCCACACCTGCCGACGGTCGGAACTGTTGTAAATCCGTACCCCAAAGGACTTTTGTACGCCCTTGCAGGACTAATACAAAACGGTCGGACAGGTACGTTTCAAAAGTGAGGCGACCACCTGCTCCGTAGATAAAATTATC
>QFOI01000701.1 GCA_003241175.1 Pseudopedobacter saltans | reverse complement strand
GATTGCCAGGAGAGACAAGTATTGGCGACCTTTTGCCTTGTGGGTTTTTGGTTTTAAGTCCCTTTTCATAAACTTGTAAAAATTGTTGCCAGGAAGTCTTGGAGGTTTGTACGGGAGGTTGCATCCTATTGGCGACATCACCAGTGATAAACAAATAATCGATATAATCAATCTTGCTTCCTGCCTGTACACCAGAATCGTTTGGAAAAAATTCTTTGGGTAAATGGTTCATGGAGGCGACCATGGACGTATTGACTTCTTTTGATGGCACATTTGTTTCACCTCTGAATGTCTTCTTTTTAATGCCAAAATGCATATCGGAAGCAAATAAAATATGAAAGTAGCGTTGACTTGTGTCCTGTGAAATTCCCTTAAAAGAAGCAAGTGTAAATAAAAAAACAATGAAAAAGAACCTTGAAACTGCTGAGATATTCATTTTTATCCGTATAGATTTTTGTCAAATGTAAAAGTGTGAACTCGTAATTGTACGAAAACTTTCTTTAATGTTTTGTTGTTTTCTATACTGAAATGATGCTATTGTCATCAAAATCATTAAAGCGTTTACCATTTTGGCTTTTAGTATTCTATTCTTTTCCTACTTTTATAAACCTAACCCCGCCTCATCTAAATACTTTTTTATGAACACAAAAACAAAATTGTTGTATCTATTGGCGAGTGTACTGGTATTGTCTTGCAATCAGGATGATAGCAAAGCACAAAGTTTGCCTAATCCCGAAACCAAAAACCCAAATTCGGATTACAAACCTGCTTTCGCAGGTCAGACTAGAGCGCCAGGTATGAAATCGGATTTCAAATATCAGGTGGTAATTTTAGATAAATCTTTGAAATTTCCTTGGGGGGTTGATAACCTTCCGGGCGGCAAGCTCTTGATTTCCCAAAAGTTTGGAACATTTCGCATAGAAACTTTGAGCGGAAAAAATCCTAAGGAAATCTCCAAAGGCGTACCAAAAGTCGATCCCGATGGACAAGGCGGTCTTTTGGATGTGGCTGCCGACCCCAAATATGCACAAAACAGACAGATTTTCTGGGCTTTTTCAGAACCACAAGAAAAAGGAGGTTCTTTATTGGCTATTGCGAAAGGCAACATTTCAAAAGATGAGTCCGCAATAGAAAATACGAAAATAATCTACCGAGCCACACCTGCTCACACTGGTAAGCTCCAATATGGTTCGCGTATTGTTTTTGACAAACAAGGGAATCTTTTCGTCTCCACTGGTGAACGTTCGGATAAATCGATTCGTGGACTA
>QFOI01000700.1 GCA_003241175.1 Pseudopedobacter saltans | reverse complement strand
GATGTTTTTGTCAATAAAATTTTTCAATGATGGATATGCTATCAAGCCAAAATGAGCCATCTGTGTTTCCTTGAAACGAAGCTCGTGCCAATGTAGAAGAGGCATCTCATTGTTTCTCCAAAAAATACTTTCAATAAACTGGTACATAAATTTTATCTATCATTTCTTGATATTCCTTTTCCAAAATACTGGCGGCCGTGATACCTCCTCCACTTTTAAAATATAGTTGATTGTTTTCTTTTTCGATCATTCTGATGATGACGCAACTATCCAATTGTTGTCCATTAAAAATGCCCCAAACGCCAGTGTAATAACCTCTTTCGTGGTTTTCTACTTGTTGTATGATGTCAACAGTTTTCTTTTTGGGTGCGCCGCAAATAGAACCTGCGGGAAGTAATTTAGAAAATATGGTTCCTGGTTTATCTTGAAAGTTTTTTTTAATATCACCTTCAATATGGGAACTCACCTGATACAAAGGTTTGTCGTTAGTTTCGACACGATCCAAATATCGAAATTTTTCAACTGTGACATTTTCTGCTACTATACTTAGGTCATTGCGCATCAGATCTGTTATGATGTATTGTTCCGTTTTTTCCTTAGGGTCGTCTAAAATAGTTTTGTCGGCATCCAGTTGAGAAGCGTCAATCGTTCCTTTCATCGGAAATGTTGCAATTTTTTTATCCTTGATTGTTACAAATGTTTCAGGTGAAAAATGAATGAACTTATCTTTAAAGAAAAGTTTGTATTTGGCTTGCCCATTATTGAAAAGTTCGGATAACGTATAGTTCGTATTGATTGGTGATTGGCAGGTAAGATTGACTAAATAACTATTACCAATGGCTATTTCCGATTTTACTTTGTCAAATTTTTTCTGATAGTTAGAAATACTCTCTGGAAATTTTTGAAATTCAAGCCGTTTGCTAGTGATTTCAATAGCTACAATATTGCTGCTAATTGGACATTGATAAAGAATATTTGATTCTCCTAGTTTTTCCAGTGCAATGCATTCCCCATTTTCCATGTTATAGTCCAATAGGAAAAAGAATGGCTTGCCTTTAGCAAACCATTCATCCATCTGTTGAAATATTTCTTTTGCTTGCATGAGAATTATCAAATATTTATTCGATTATTTTCAATTTTGCATAGTTAAGCATCAGCTTCTTTTCACCATTGTCTTTGAAGATGATCGTCGCTATTGGATTGTGTGCCACACCCTCAACACTCATTACTTTCCCAAAACCAAATTTTTGATGTTCTACTTGTTTGCCT
>QFOI01000699.1 GCA_003241175.1 Pseudopedobacter saltans | reverse complement strand
TATAATTTTACTGATTTTCAATTATTTATCTTTTAAAAATAAATTTAAATCAATAATATATTGATTATAATACTCTAAAAAAGTTTTTAGAGTATCTGGGTTTCGCAAAGTTGGTTTACTTGCTTTATTGTAGGTAAAAATAGATTCTGGGTATACCTCATCGTATTTGTAAGGAGCAGAAAATTCATAAATACCAAAAGGTACATTATTTTCTGACGCTACATCATCATTATTATTGATAAATAATTTAGCACCAACGATTGAAGAATAGATTTCGCTTTGCAAACTTATTTTTACAAAACCATCATCAAAATCTAAATAGAAAATATTTTTGGCTACAATGTCTGCTTTGCATTTTTCTTTTTTGCACACCAATGAAAAATCTCTAAAAACAATTCTGTTATTGCTAGACAAAAAAGGCTTATAGACATATTTTTTTTCTTTTATAAATCCTATAATCTTGGCTTCTATCTGCTCTTTTTAAGATTAGGAAAACTGAGCGTGACAGTTTTATTCGGGCTATAAATTCCAAAATGCTCAACCTTGAAGTAAGATTCTTGTGATTTTATAGCTTGCAAACAAAAAATTAATAGTGAAGCAAAAATAATTTTTTTCATCTTGTTCCTATATTTACTTTTATAATGATATTATTCTTATGTACATAAAAATCGTAGAAATCGGTAAAATCATAAGAATACCTATTATCTCTGGCAGATTCTTGATGAAGAATATTTCCAAATTGGTCAGAAACTACATATCCTGGTTCATATTTTCCGCCGTTTCCAGAATATCTTGTTTCATAAGTGTAAACGGTGTAACCATTTGGAGTTTCGTTTTTTTTGGTAAAATTTCCCCATTTATTGATTAATTCTGTAATATTTGCTCCCGCCCAACTTGTGATGTTGAATGTTTTTCTATGAGTTTCAGCAAAAATTTTTTCCTTGTTCAATCTTCCCTCTAATTTAGAACTGCTGTTTGCAAGGGATTGTGCTTTCACTATAACATTTAGAGAAATTGCAAAATAAAAAACTATAAAAAATATACCTTTCATATATTATATTTTAGAAATATTTTAAAAATTCATTGGTTTTTACTCCTACTGTTAGAAGCCACAAAACCATAATCACTTCGCCTATCCATGTAAAATCGCTTATTGTAATCCGTAAACTTGAAAAGAGAAAAAGCAAAACAAAATCAATTAGGTAACCTACGCAAGTAATAAATATCCTACAATCTGCGGAATGTATTTTGATTTGATAACTAAATATCCC
>QFOI01000698.1 GCA_003241175.1 Pseudopedobacter saltans | reverse complement strand
AAAATTACTTAATTCTGTTTGCTTTCTATTTTCCTTTGTTTGACTCCCATAGCAAACTACCTTCTGGTACCGCTTCTGGGTTAGTAACCAATTGGAACTGGAACAATTCATTAGCTTTCATAGCATCGATAACGTTCCTGAATTCTGGATATTTAGCTACGTTGTCCCCTTTGATAACAATATTGTTTTTGGTACCAAAATAGGCATCGTTAACAGCTCTCATCCAAGTTTTCATGTCGTTGTTGCTAGAATCATGAACTGCCATACCTGGCAACTTTTCGTTCAAATTCTTTTCATCCATTGCAGCTTGCTCTTTTAGATTCAATATTGGAACTCCAATCATTGATTGTTTTGCCAAAGCATCTATCTGAGCATCAGACAACCCAACATTACGCAGTTTATTGACATCTTCGATCACCGCTCTACGCTTGTCAGGATCCTGAATAGAAAGGAATACTTTCCCCCCGCTGTTGATACTTATCTGTATCACGTCTTTATCAGGAACTGTCTGAGTTGAAACCGAAGTCGGCGTAGTTATAGGCACAGCCTCAGCCGGTTTCAACTTAGTCGCAAGAATGAAGAAAGAAAGTAAAAGGAATGCCACATCACACATGGCTGTCATGTCAATGGATGGCGTCTTTTTTGCAATTACGGGTCTTCCCATTCTAGAAAATTATTTGATTACTTTATTAAGATGCACGAGGGATCTTAATTCCATAAACATTTAAAAAAAATTATTTGTAGTTAGCTGCAAAGCTTTGTCCCAAAGTAAATCCACACTCGTCGATACCATAAGTAACTTGGTCAATCTTAGTAGTGAATATGTTGTACATGATGATAGACAATGCAGACGTACCGATACCTAATGCCGTATTGTACAAGGCTTCAGAGATACCTTTAGACAATTCACCAGCATTGTTACCTCCACTACCTTCACCAAGTGCGGCGAACGCTGTGATCATACCGATTACCGTACCCAACAAACCAAACAATGTAGCTACAGAGGCAATAGTAGAGATGAAGATCAAATTCTTTTGCAACATTGGCAATTCCAATGCTGTAGCTTCTTCGATATCCTTTTGGATAGCTGCTAATTTTTGTTCTGTATCCAATTCTGTATCTGTAATCATTTCTTTGTATTTCTTAAGACCTGATTTCATAACATTACCTACAGAACCTTTTTGTTTGTCGCAAAGAGCAAGTGCTTTATCAACATCACGGTTTGCCAAGTTGAACTGTACTTGACGGATAAAAGAACCGATGTTACCAGAACC
>QFOI01000697.1 GCA_003241175.1 Pseudopedobacter saltans | reverse complement strand
TATCAAGTGGTGAGAGATTTTGCTCAGTTGGATGGTTCGCAGGTTTTGTATGATTTGTATTGCGGTACGGGCAGTATTGGCATTTTTCTGAGTAGGCAGGTCAAAAAGATTGTCGGTGTTGAAGTTATTGAGGATGCTATTAAAGATGCTAAAATCAATGCTGCTTTCAACAATGTGGAAGATGCCGAGTTTTTTGCTGGTGACGTAATAAAAATATGTGACGATGCTTTTTTTGAACAACATGGCAAAGCTGATATAGTCATTACGGATCCACCACGAGCAGGTATGCACGAAAAGCTGGTACAAAAACTTTTGGATATGGAAGTGCCAACCATTGTGTACGTAAGTTGCAATCCGGCGACTCAGGCTAGAGATTTAGCCTTATTGGATAGCAAATACAAAGTCGTGAGAGTGCAACCTGTGGATATGTTTCCTCAGACTTTGCATATTGAAAACGTAGTCAGACTGGAATTGAAATAAAAGATTAAAAGTATGAATGAATATAGGCCGGGCGGTTTTCAGATATTACCATTAGCCATCAAAAACCTACTTATTATTAATGTATTGGTTTTGATGGCGCAACTGTATTTAAGTGAGGGTACAAGCGCCATGTTAGACAAAAATTTTGCCTTACACTATTGGGTAAGCCCTTTGTTTAGGCCATGGCAATTGGTTACCTACTTGTTTATGCACGGGGGTTGGACTCATTTGTTTGGTAACATGTTTGCCTTATGGATGTTTGTATCTATTCTTGAAAATAGGTGGGGGACCAAAAGGTTTTTAATTTTCTATTTTATCTGCGGTATTGGTGCTGGGCTTTGTCAGATGGCTTATGGACAATATCAACTAGGTGGGATTGTGAATGACTATAAAGCAATGACATCCCATTTTAGTTACCAAACCTTTAGCGACTTTGCTATAAAATATCATTTGGGAAGATATAATCCTGGAATTGCCGATTTCGTTGCTCAATGGGCCAAAAATCCTTCAAATCCTATATTTTCGCAAGAGGCTCGTAACTTCGTTGATACAATTACTTCAACAATTATTAATGAATCTGCAGTAGGTGCCAGTGGTTCTGTTTTTGGAGTATTGGTGGCTTTTGGTTATTTGTTTCCTAATACTTATTTGTATTTCTATTTCCTATTTCCAGTAAAGGCCAAATACTTTATTACAGGTTATATATTGCTAGAACTTTTCTTGGGTGTTCAGAACAATGCAGGCGACAATGTGGCACATGCGGCACATATTGGCGGTGGTTTGGTGGGCTTTTTGATAG
>QFOI01000696.1 GCA_003241175.1 Pseudopedobacter saltans | reverse complement strand
GATGACATCCATCCCGAAAATCATTGGGATTTTCAGACGGCTTTTTTCTACTGCTACTTTCTGAACATCACGGATTTTATCAACCCCTTTGATATTGAATAATCCACCAACAAGTCCTTGCTCAATCTTTTTACCGATATCAGAACTTTGAGCAGTACCAGTCGTAAAATCTCCCGATGAAGGTAAATTCAACTGACCGATTTTCTCATCCAAAGTCATTTTTGAAATAAGGTTATCTATGAAAGCTTTTTTCTTAGACTGATATTTTTCAGTTTGAAAAGACTGAACTGGTTTACTCACCAATTCCTGTGCAAGAAAATAGGGCGAAAGTGCCAATGCAGCAAGGATTACAAACTTTTTCATATGTAGTATTTATTTTTTTTAATTGTCATATGGGATCGCCAATCATTTATACTTGACTGTTTTTCAAAATTTCTAAAGGCGATTTCATTATATATATTATTTTTAATTTTTTATTTTACTAATTGTACAACTTATGATAATAATCGGAGAAGTTTTAACACAAAGTGCACAAAGATTTTTTTATTGTATTGAAAATATTTTTAGGTTCACAAAGGCGCTATCGCTTATAAAAGTTAACTGTGATTTTCAATTATTATTAAATTAATTATTAATATTCATTTTTTTTGAATGATAACATCCATTCGTACAACTTAGGGTCAGAATAGGTAGAATCCCAAGAATTGTGATTGTCGTTCGGGAAAATGGTCAATTCTGCTTTTGGATTGATTGGATGTAGTTTCTGATAAAAATTAAAAGCATTCTCTGGCAGAACAACATCGTCCATTCCTCCGTGGAAGATTTTGAGATTCATATCTTTGTAGTTGTGAATATTCGCCAACATCACTCGATCTGTTGGAGCACAGACAGATGCGACTGCTGCAAACATTTCCGGATGTTCTCCTGCCAATTTCAAAGTTCCCCAACCGCCCATTGATAATCCAGTGAGGTAGATTCTGTCTTTGTCAATTTTGTACTTTTCTGAGATTTCTTTGATTAGAAAATAAACCGCATCGGTATCCCACCAAGTATTTGCTGGACACTGAGGCGCTAAAATAGCCACAGGTTCTTTGATTAAATCCTTGTGTTGAAGAACGCCATTTAGTTTTACTTTTTCCAAATCATTGCCTCTTTCGCCAGAGCCGTGAAGAAAAACAATCAAAGGCAGTTTTGTTTTTGGATTTTGTGGAATATCCAGAAGGTAAGATAGCTTTTTCTGAATTTTAATTTCTTTATTGAACTCGGATTTGATTTCCTG
>QFOI01000695.1 GCA_003241175.1 Pseudopedobacter saltans | reverse complement strand
CTTATCATCCAGCCAGATGTGATTTCTGACCAAAAAAAATATTCTACACTTAACAAAGAATACAGCGATTTGGGAAAAATCGTGAAAGTATTCGATGAATATAAAGGAGCGCTTGATACTATTGCTGAGTCAGACGAAATCATTGCTGACGGTTCTGATAAAGAATTTGTGGAAATGGCCAAACAGGAAAAATACGAAGCGCAGGACAAACTTCCTGCTTTTGAGGAAGAATTAAAATATCTCCTGATTCCGAAAGACCCAGCCGACGATAAAAATATCATTCTGGAAATGCGTGCCGGAACCGGTGGTGATGAAGCGGCGATCTTTGTGGAGGATATGTACAGAATGTATTCCATGTATTTCAAAACGAAAGGCTGGAAACACGAAATTACCGATGCGAGCGAAGCGTCCAAAGGTTACAAGGAACTCATAATGAAAGTGGAAGGCGAGAGCGTTTACGGAATTATGAAATTCGAATCCGGTGTTCATCGTGTGCAACGTGTACCGGAAACCGAATCTCAAGGCCGTGTTCACACATCAGCCATTACGATTGCAGTTTTGCCGGAAGCTGAGGAAGTGGATGTGGAAATCAATCCAGCGGATATCGAGATGCAAACGTCGCGGTCCGGAGGTGCTGGTGGACAGAACGTTAACAAGGTTGAAACCAAAGTTCAGTTGACACACAAACCTTCTGGATTGGTTGTAGTTTGTCAACAAGCGCGTTCTCAGTTGGCTAACAGAGAACTAGCGATGGAAATGCTGAGAGCGAAATTGTACGATATCAAACTTCAGGAAGTGGTTGGTGATATTGCAGCACAAAGAAAAACCATGGTTTCTACAGGTGACCGTTCGGCGAAAATCAAAACTTATAATTACCCGCAAGGAAGGGTGACCGACCATAGAATCAACAAATCGATTTATAATTTGGATGCTTATATGAATGGTGATATCCAAGAAATGATGGACGCTGTGATTATGGCAGAAAATGCAGAAAAACTGAAAGGTGAGGAAGAAGGAATCGCCTGATAGAAGTGAGAAGATAGAAGTAAAAAGTTAGAAATATTATGTTTCTAAACTTAAAAAATAAGTAACAGAGCTCAGTGAAATTTCATTGGGCTTTTTTATTTTAATTTATCAATGCTTCTCAATCCGTTGAACCGAATGCCATATTTCCAACTACAATAGGCGAAGAACTGGTACAATCTGTACTCAAAATCGAAGCCGTACTTTTCATTAACATTGTAATCAATGGAGACTTCGTAAAAATTGGGATTGATTCCCG
>QFOI01000694.1 GCA_003241175.1 Pseudopedobacter saltans | reverse complement strand
ATTGCTTCCGACTGTAGAATTATTCGAAAAACAATTGGATATTCAGTTTTTCCGAAAAGAAAATTCAGGGCCTGGACTAAGTAGAAATTATGGTGCAAAAAGAGCAAAAAATGAATGGCTGATTTTTGTAGATTCTGACGTGATTGTAGAAACAGATTACATCGAAAATATCAAGAAAAACATTATTGAGAATCCTTGTGATGCGTTTGGAGGTGCAGACAAAGCGCACAGAGGTTTCAATCTGATGCAGAAAGCCATTTCTTATTCTATGACTTCAGTTTTCACAACCGGCGGAATCCGAGGAAGCAAAAAAGCCGTGACGAAATTTCAGCCAAGAAGTTTCAATATGGGCGTGAATAAGGAGAAATTTTTGAGCATTGGTGGGTTTTCTGAAATGAGAATTGGCGAAGACCCAGATTTATCAATGACGTTTTGGGAAAATGGCTACACCACTCTATTCTACGATAATATTGGCGTTTATCACAAACGTAGGACTGACTTTGGAAAATTCTCAAAACAAGTGTATCAATTCGGTTGTGCAAGACCAATCCTTAATCAAAGACATCCAAAATATGTGAAACCTACGTTTTGGTTTCCGAGCCTTTTTCTGTTGGGTTATGTGGTTGGAGTTATTCATTATTTCGTTTGGGAAAATGGGTTGATTCTTGCTTTGTATGGACTTTATACATTTCTAGTTTTCTTGCACGCTTTGATTGTTACAAAAAATATCAGCATTGCCGGAATGGCGATAATTTCTACTTACATCCAAATGTTTTCATACGGCTACGGTTTTCTTAAATCTTGGTTTATGCTCAATATTCTGAAACAAACTCCGCAAGAAGCATTTCCAAAACATTTTCACTGATTTCTTTAACATTTACTTATTATTAATAAACATTTGCTTGGAATATTTTTTGTAAATTTTGATGTTGTAAAATTCATAATACTATGTCAAAAAATATTGCCGAACAATTTGTAGAGATTCTTGTAAAAGCAGGGATTAAACGTATATACGCTGTCACTGGAGACAGCCTTAATTTTTTAAATGATGCTATAAAACGTGAAGGTTCTATCCAATGGATTCACGTAAGACATGAGGAAGTCGGTGCTTTTGCGGCGGCTGCCGAGGCTGAGCTAGATGGTTTGGCTGTCTGCGCAGGAAGTTCTGGTCCAGGACACGTTCATCTGATTAATGGTTTGTACGAAGCTAATAGAGGAAATGTTCCAGTTCTTGCCATAGCATCAACTTGCGAGAGTTCTGAGTTTGGTACCTCTTATTTTCA
>QFOI01000693.1 GCA_003241175.1 Pseudopedobacter saltans | reverse complement strand
CATCAAACATCAAACATCAAACATCAAACATCAAACATCAAACATCAAACATCTAATATCTAACATCTAAATGAACATCATCCTCGCATCCACATCCACACTTTTCGGTGGTCAATATTTAGAATATCTCAAGCCAGAACTTCAGAGTCTTTTTAATGGTATTAATGAGTTAATATTCATTCCCTTCGCAAGACCAAGCGGAATCTCTCACGATGATTATACAGCCAAAGCCAAAGAATTTTTCGCGAAAATTAATATCAATGTTAGAGGTCTTCACGAGTTCGATAATAAAAAAGAAGCTATTAATACAGGCAAAGCCTTTTTCACAGGTGGTGGCAACACATTCCTTTTAGTAAAAACGCTGCACGAATTAGGCTTGATGAATGTTTTGAAACAAAATGTAGAATCGGGAAAAGCATACCTTGGTTGTAGTGCAGGAAGCAACATCGGCGGAATCAATATGAAAACGACTAACGATATGCCAATCGTTTATCCACCGAGCTTCGATTGTATGGGACTCGTTCCTTTCAATATCAATCCGCATTACTTAGATCCGAATCCGGAAATAAAACATAACGGAGAAACCCGCGAAACAAGAATCAAAGAATTTCTTACTCAAAATGATATCAAAGTTCTTGGCTTAAGAGAAGGTAATTGGATTAGGAGGATTAATGACAAGATCACTGTAGAAGGTTCAGAATTCACATGAATCTTTGAAAAAGGAAAAGAACCATACGAAGTACAATCTGGAACAGAATTATAAAAAATTAATATGAAAATCCAAAAAGAAATAGACTTCATCCTGGCGGTTGACGCTTTGAAGAATGTTAACAGAAGAAATTATAACGCAGACGATTCCAGAAGAGAAAACACTGCGGAACACAGCTGGCAAATCATCATATTAGCTCAGATTCTCTTTCCTTATGCCAAAAACAATACAGAAATTAATTTGTTGAGAGTTATCAGAATGTTGTCCATTCACGACTTGGTAGAGATAGATGCAGGCGACACTTTCCTTTTCGATGAAGAAGGAATGAAAGGCAAGTTTGAAAGAGAGAAATTAGCAGCTAAAAAAATATTCGGGATTTTGGATGAACCATTGTCTTCAGAGTTTTATAATCTTTGGATAGAATTTGAAGAAGAAGAAACACCGGATGCTATTTTCGCTTGTGCTATTGATAGGATGATGCCCTTTATTCTCAATACATACACATCTGGTAAAAGCTGGACAGAAGCTGGTGTTACAGAAAAGCAGGTTAGAAATATGTTAGAAAATGCTATTTG
>QFOI01000111.1 GCA_003241175.1 Pseudopedobacter saltans | reverse complement strand
GTTTGTTCTGAAGTTACCCGTATATCTTTCGACATTATTTCCCACTGTATAACCGCCATCCTTCATGTAAGAGGCAGAAGCATATGTCTGAAACTTATCCGTACCAGAAGAAACACTTACAGAGTGTTCCTGCATCAAAGAATTCTTGAAAAGAATATCAAACCAATCGGTATTGGCATTGGCATATCGGCTAAGAAATCCTAGTTTATGTTCTTCGTCATTTATTAATCCATATTGTCCATTTGTCGAATCATAGGTCCCTATTAATTCATACATCTTTCGCAACACACCACCGTTGCTACCTCTAAGCATAGTGTTAATTTGGAAGGAGCCTTTATTCATTTCTTCCATCACGACAGCCATTTGATCGGCAGAGTTCATGATATCAAAACTTGAATAGCTTGGCTTAATATATCTAGAGAAATTACCTGTATAGTCTACATTAGGATACCCACTTAAAGAAGCTCTACCTTTTTTGGTTGTAACGACAATCACCCCGTTCATGGCACGAGCGCCATACAATGCAGTTGCGGCGGCATCTCTCAATATGGTTATATCTGCGATATCATTGGGGTTGATACCCGCAACGGAAGACCCTAGTAATGTGTTCATATCTCCTGTAGTCAGGGCCTCATTGGAAATATTGACAAGATCCTCAATGATAATACCATCAATAACCCACAATGGTTTGTTGTCGCCTGATAGCGAAGTGGCTCCTCTAATTCTTAATTTTGGAGCGGCACCAAAAGTTCCAGAAACATTTTGTAAGGAAACACCAGCAAATTGGCCTTCCAATAATTTTGTAACATCTGGCACACCATTTCTTTCTAATTCTTTAGCATTCAATGTGGAAGAAGATCCTGCAAATTGTTTCTTCTTGACATTGGTATAACCAGTCACGACCACTTCATCTACAGCACCATCTCTTTTCTTTAAGGTTATATCAAATCTTTCTTGACTGTGATAATGAAATTTTTCATTTGTAAAAGAGATATGCGACACTTCTATCTCATCTCCTTGTTTAAGAGATAAGGAGAATACTCCAAGAGAGTCTGTAGATGTCCCTTTATTGGAATTCACGATAGTTATTGCCGCATTTGCAACCGGTGCACCATTTTCGTCAACAACTTTCCCTTCTACCTTATGGAAGTTTTGTGCATTTGCCACACAAACTGACGAAATAAGAAAAATGAAGAAAAGATGCAAGTGTCTGTTTCTCCATTGCCTTAGAATCCTTAGCATACTAAAATTATTTGGTTGATTGTTCAATG
Source organism: Pseudopedobacter saltans (assembly GCA_003241175.1). Lineage (GTDB taxonomy): Bacteria > Bacteroidota > Bacteroidia > Chitinophagales > Chitinophagaceae > Rhizosphaericola. Next base: position 8,135 of record QFOI01000111.1, on the reverse strand, counting down.
TTAAAAAAGCAGTTTATTGTTGTTTTTACATTTCATTTAGTGGTCATAAAAATTAGTTAAGATATTGACATAATGAGCCAAGACATCATAGGAACAGCTACTCATTTGTTGTTTTGTGGCGATTCTTTATAATTGTTTTGACAGTTGTTTCTAGTATTAATACGTTTTCACCTTTAGTTAGCCCTTAACCAATTTAAAAAAAAATTAACAATAACAAAATGTGCGGAGTGTGACAATTTGTTTTCCTTTTATCTAAAGATTAAATTCTTGTTAAACATAAACTTTTTGTATACGGATTTTGAAAATTTTCACATTTATTTTCAATGCAACCGATTGCGCAAATGTTTTTTCATAAATTTTACGGTACCTTTGCACCCCTAAAAAGTTCTTTTATACATGATAAGCAGAAGAAGTGTACGAATCAAGGTAATGCAGGTGCTTTATTCCATTGAGACAATCAACGATGAATCAGATAAAAAAAATCCTGTAAGATCCTTGAACCAACTGTTGGATAATACTAAAGAGTTATTAACCTATTTGTTATACTTTATAGTTGAGGTTGGTAGATATGCTGAGACTGATGCTGCTTACCGTGCTTCGAAAAACCTTTTGTCTTCTGATGATCTTAATGTCAATATAAAATTGGCCGGAAATGATATTGTTTGGAAGATTATGGACAATAGTTCTTATAAGTCAGCGGTTGAAGAATTCAGACCTCGTTTAAATGAGGAAGGACAGGAACTTATCAAAAAAACTTACCACAAGTTAATCCCTACACCAGAATACAAAACATATATTGCGGAGGAAGGACGATCCAAAAAGTCGGAAATCGCGATTCTGGATTTTATCTTCTCAGATTTGATGTTTACGGACGAACAGTTCTTGGATTTTGCACTGGAGAATTTCTCTTCTTTTAGCAATGATGTCGAAATGCTCAATAAGATCGTTACAAGTATATTGCACAAACCCCAGACGCTAAATCTGTCAGAGGCGATTACCAAAGAAACCCAGGAATACGGAAATACTTTGCTTAAAACGGTTTTGGACAAAAAAGGACACCTTTCCGAAATCATCAAACCTAAATTAAGAAACTGGGATCCAGAGCGTATTGCACATATCGATATGATTCTTTTGGAGATGGGTGTGGCTGAACTTTTATATTTTGAAACCATTCCTCCCAAGGTTACCATCAACGAGTATATTGACATTGCCAAAGAGTACAGTACAGAACAGAGTGGACAATTTGTCAACGGAATTTTGGATAGTATCCGCAAAGATTTAGAAACTTCCAATAAATTGCACAAAATTGATTTTAGAAAATAATCGTTAAACTTGTTTACTATGTTCAACATAAAGAAAGCAACTTTTGGTTCTCTAGTTTGTACAGCGATACTTTTTACCAGTTGTGGAGGAGGTTCCGACTCTAAAAACAAAGCTCCGGATGCCAGCATGGCCTTAAAAGATACGGCAGCCTACACGGAAGTAAAGTTCAAGGATTCCATGCAAAACTTCGGAACGGTCAAGAAGGGTGAACTGGTCAAACTGAAATATGCCGTCGAAAACATTGGAATCAATCCATTGTTCATCGTTAACGTACAGCCTAGCTGTGGATGCACGGTTGCCGATTATACCAAACAGCCAATATTACCCGGAAAAGCGGGAGAGATTGTGGCCACGTTTGACTCCAATCACGGAACTGCCGGACAGATACACAAAAGCATCATTGTAACAACCAATACTAAAAACAATCCCAACTATGTTCTTGCATTTGAAGGGACCGTTACAGAATAATTTTTTTTACAAATTCTTTTAATAAATACAATTTCTAATGATTTCAACGAAAGCAGTAATTTTAATGGCAGCGCCAGGTGGCGCACAAGGAGGAGGATCAATGCAGTTAATCATCATGGCTGGTATCATATTGGTTTTCTGGATATTCATGATTCGCCCTCAACAAAAGAAAGCTAAAGAACAGAAAAACTTTATCGACAATATTCAAAAGGGTGACAAAGTAGTTACTATCGCAGGTATCCATGGTACAATAAACAAAGTCAATGAAGACGGGACATTCCAATTGGAAGTAAGCCCCGGCAGTTACCTTAAAATCGAAAAAAGCGCAGTCAGTACAGAATGGTCATTGGCATTGAACAAACCAACGGCAACGACTGACAAATAGTTTTTTACATCTTATTTTATTAATCCCACCTTAATCGGATGGGATTTTTTGTTAGTATTGTTCATAAATAAGCAAGAATGGCGCAACTTCATATTGGCTTAACAGGAGGTATTGGAAGCGGGAAGTCCACGGTAGCCAAAATTTTTCAAGTATTAGGTATACCGATTTTTGATGCGGACTCAACCGCCAAAAACATTATGAACGAAAATGAGTCCCTCAAAAAAAAACTGATGGATACATTTGGTAATGACACCTATCAAGATGGCAAACTCAATAGGCAATATCTTGCTTCAATTGTCTTTTCAGATCCTTACAAATTGGAATTACTGAATAGCCTTGTACATCCAGCAACCATCCAAGCAGCTAAAGATTGGATGCATTTACAAACTGCACCTTATACTATAAAAGAAGCCGCATTACTTTTCGAGTCGGGTACAGCAGGAGACCTTGATTTTGTAATTGGCGTCTATACGCCCAAAAACATTAGAATGCAGCGTGTAGCAGCGAGAGACAACGCCCAGTACGAAGACATTCAAAAAAGGATGCACAACCAGTTGAACGAAGAAATGAAAATGAAACTTTGCGATTTTGTCATTCTTAACGATGAAAAACAACTTTTGACCGATCAAGTTTTGATTTTACATAAAAAATTACTAGATTTAGCAAACAAATAAAAACGATCATTCGTATAAGATTGCAACAACAAAAAAGATTGTTAATCCGAATGGATTCTTTAATCTTTTTTGCAAATTTGTAATCCAATACTTAAGTGAACAACATTAAATCCTCGATATGAAAAAGCTATTATTATGGATGATACTACCTGCAATGGCACTTTCCTTTGCAGCGTGTAGCACCTCTCAATTAGGCTCAAGCTGGACAGCCAAAAATGCCGCCGAAACTAAATTCAACAAAATTTTAGTATTAGGTTTGTTAAGTAAGAAAAACTTCATCGTCAAGACCAAGATGGAAGATGAATTGGTGAAAGATTTGGCTAAATATGGCATCAATGCCGCCGCAGCATCCTCTGCCTACGATCCTACAACATTTGGCAAGATGAATGAGACTGAAGCCATGGACAAGTTACATAATGATGGTTATGATGGTGTCATTACAGTAACACTTGTTGACAAAGACAAAAGTCAAAGATTTGTACCCGGCGGTTGGGGTCCAGGGTTTTATCCTTACTATGGTAGTTTCTGGGGATATTATTCTTTCTACTCTCCATGGGCTTGGGGTCCAGGATGGGGCGGATATGGCGGAGGATACTACAACTCTACAAACTATGTTTTCGAAACAAACTTGTATGACGTGACCTCTAACAATACGTTGTTGTATTCTGCACAATCAACTTCGTTTGATCCATCATCTGCCAAAAATCTAGCGACGGACTATGCACGTACCATCGTTAAAGACCTTATCAAGAATGGTATTGTAAAAAATAAATAAGTTTTAGATTAAGAGTATGGAAAGGCCGCTATTCGTTAGCGGCTTTTTTGTTTTTAAATATTGGTCTAATTTCGGCTTTTAAAAAAGAATGTACAATTAAATGATCAGTAACGAAACCATTGCAAAGAATTTTTCATTGTTGTCAAAACTGATGGAAATACATGGTGAAAATCCATTCAAAATAAAATCCTACGCTAATGTTGTCCGTATAATAGAAAAGTACCCAAAAGCTTTTTCCGAATTGTCACACAATGAAATCGCCTCCATCAAAGGCATAGGTGAAGCTATTGCGCAAAAGATATTGGATCAGATTGCAACAGGAAGGCTACCGTTATTGGACAAATACCTCAACGAAACGCCAAAGGGCATCGTAGAAATGTTACAGATCAAAGGTCTTGGCGCCAAAAAAGTACAAACAATATGGAAAGATCTCGGTATAGAAAATCTGGGAGAACTACTGTATGCATGTAATGAAAACAGACTTCTCCATTATAAAGGTTTTGGAGAGAAAACGCAGGAAAACATCCGTCAGGCAATCGAGTTTTACCAGCAAAGTCAAGGCTTATTTTTGTATGCGCAGGTGGATAACGTTGCAAAATCTATACACGAAGAGCTATTGAAAACTTTTCCCTCCAATACATTTCTTATTTGTGGAAAATATCGTGAACAGCAAGAGATTATTGAACAATTGGAATGGGTAACGGACTGTAGCATATCCGAACTAAAGTCTTTTACCGAAAAGAAAAATTGGACAGATAAAGGCAGTACAGAAGGTATTGGGCTTTTTTCGACAGAAGAAAACATCCAAATAAGCCTATTTATTTATCCAAAAGATCAATTAGCCTTCCAACAGTTTGAGCGTACAGGAAGTCAGGATTTTTTGGAAGCATGGAAAAAAGAATTCCCATTCTCAGAGGGAGAAGTATTCCAAACTGAAGAGGAGATTTTCCAAAAAGCAGGAACAGCAATCATCCCACCTTACCTACGCGATTTTCCGGAAGTTATTCAAAAAGCTAAAACGAATCAGATTCCTGATGTAATTCAGACGAAAGAAATCAAAGGGATTATCCATAGTCACAGCAACTGGAGTGATGGAGCAAACACTCTCAGAGAAATGGCACAATATGTCAAATCTTTAGGATTGGAATACTTGGTCATTAGCGACCACAGCCAATCTGCTTTTTATGCCAACGGGCTGAAACCAGATCGAGTCTTAGAACAACACAAGGAAATCGACCAACTCAATCAAGAACTAGCCCCTTTTCATATATTCAAAAGTATTGAAAGCGATATTTTGTATAATGGTGACCTTGATTATCCAGATGAAGTATTGGACAGTTTTGACCTTATTATTGCCTCTGTCCATTCCATTTTAAAAATGGACGAAGAGAAAGCAACTTCTCGCATCTTGGCGGCAGTTGCTAATCCTTACACTTCGATATTGGGACACATGACTGGTCGTCTCTTGTTGTCTAGGGCGGGCTATCCAGTTGACCACGATAAAATCATTAAAGCTTGCCAAGAAAACGATGTTGTAATTGAACTTAATGCCCACCCCCGTCGTCTGGATATTGATTGGCGTTGGCTTTATCGCGCTTTGGATAATGGTATCATCACTTCCATAAACCCCGATGCTCACTCTACAGAAGGTTGTCATGTAATCCAATATGGTGTATCCGTAGGTCAAAAAGCAGGATTAACGTCTAAGCAAAACCTTAGTAGCTTTAGTTTGGAAGAAATGCATGCATTTGTGGCAAAACAAAAATCTAAACGAAAAAACAACCATGGACAATAGAATAGAAAGAATAAAAGAAATGCTTAAGGCAAATCCTGAGGATAGTTTTCTTCTACATGCGCTGGCTCTCGAATACATCAAAATAGGAGAAAAAGAAAATGCCAAAAACACTTTTGAATTTCTTTTGGACAAAAATCCTAATTATGTAGGATCTTACTACCATATTGCCAAACTAATGGAGGATTTGCAGGACAAGGATGCAGCTATCCATTGGTACGAAAAAGGTATGGTTATTGCGAAACAATTGAATGAAAGACATGCTTACAATGAGTTACAGTCTGCCTACGAAGAGCTCTTGTACTAATTTTCTCATTTTCAAAACAAAATCAAAAAAGACATGATCATCACTGACATAAACGGAACCGTACAACTGAACAACAATGTCCAAATGCCTTATTTGGGTTTAGGTGTGTACAAAACCGCAGACGGAAAAGAAGTGACACAGGCAATACACAATGCATTTGACATTGGTTATCGACACGTGGATACAGCCTCTTTTTACAAAAATGAGGAAGGTGTTGGAGAGGCTATCAAAACGTCTAACATTGACCGTAAAGATGTTTTTCTTACAACGAAGGTTTGGATTGAAGATATGGGAACTGAAAAAACGCGTAAAGCTTTTGAAACTTCTTTAAATAAATTACAAACTGATTATATCGACCTTTACCTCATACACTGGCCTGTTCCATCACTATTGGTGGATACATGGAAAGCAATGGAAGGTCTTTACCAAGAAGGCAAAATCAAAGCGATCGGTGTGTGCAACTGTCTAGAGCACCAGATTGTGGAAATCATGAGCCAGAGCGAGATCAAACCAATGGTTTTGCAAAATGAATTTCATCCGAAATTAGTGCAACCCAATATGCTTTCTTTCTGTAAAGATCACAATATCCAAATGGAAGCTTGGTCGCCATTAATGCGTGGAAGAGTTTTGGAAAATGAAACCATAGTAGATATTGCCCAAAAACACAAAAAATCCACGGCACAAGTCATATTACGTTGGGATTTGCAAAAAGGGATCATCACAATTCCTAAAAGTACCCACAAAGAACGTATTGCACAAAATGCGGATATTTTTGATTTTGAATTGTCGAATGAAGATATTGAAAGAATTGATAGTTTGGATACGGAAGAACGAACCGGCGCTCATCCGGACCATTTTATGGAACATTTCGGAATCAAACTATAAAAAAGCAAAAAGCGTGAAGGAATTTCCTTCACGCTTTTTGCTTAACGTAAACCAGCCAATTCCAGACTACGCTTTTTCACTTTTCGAGTATCGATCTCCTCGATTATACCTTCTGGCATCACTATAAGTGACACGCCATTTTCTTTCCACCAACTAGATGTTGCCAATTTATCAAAACTAATCACACCTACCAGATAACTACGTTCTTGTCCACCGTGCCATTCCTCAATCCATTCAAATTCCTCTTTGTGGATGTATTTCAGCTCATCGAAACTAACATAAACCTTTAAATAAAAATCATTGGTTAGTTCCAATGGGGTGTTGTAGTATAGCTTTTTGTATTCGTATTTATAACCGTAACGCAATGCCGATATATCACTCAAAACAGCTGATCCTGTAGGTAAACTACCAGCACCTTTTCCATAGAAAAATTGCTTGTCCGCAAAACCACTCTCAATCACAACACCATTATATTCATTTCGAACAAATGCCAAATGACTTGAACTTTCAACAAATTGAGGGAGAACGAATGCCGCAACTTTACCGTTGAGAAGTTTCACTGCTTGATTGACCAACTTGATCTCATAGGAACGCTCTTTGGCTACATTAGCATCCGACAATGATATGTTTTGAATTCCCGTGAACACCAAGTTTTCCGCTCTCGTTACTATCCCATAAGCATGCAATAGTAATATGGTCCATTTGTTAACAGCATCATAGCCTTCCACATCCAATTTGGGATCACTTTCAGCAAAACCCAGTTGTTGAGCAAGCAATAGAGCATCGTTAAAATCCAACTTATCCTGAAACATTTTTGTCAAAATAAAATTGGTTGAACCATTGGCAATAGCCATTATCGCATGCAAAAGATCATTGTCATAATACTCTTCCAGATTACGAATAACTGGAATGGAAGCGCATGCCGCGGATTCACATAAAAATGGCAGATCCGTTTCCTTTTGCAGTGTCAGAATTTCTTGCAAATGCTCTGCAATCATTTTTTTACTGGCACTGACAACAGCTTTTCCATTGGTTAGAGCAGTCTTTACTATTTCAAATGCAGCATCTGCATCATCGATAACCTCCACTACCACATTTATCTCAGGATCGTTCAATATATCCTCTTTGTCAGAGGTAAATAGATCCTGTGGTGCATTCCTTTTTTTTCCTGGATGTTTGATACATGCTTTTTTTATTTCTGCATGTAAAGAAGGCGTCTGCTGCAAGATTCGGTACAACCCTTCTCCTACTACACCAAAACCGAACAAACCGATCACTAATTTTTTGCGGTGAACCATGATTCAAAATTATTTAATTACATACACAATTGGTATTACTAAATGTGTAAATACCTTTTCAAAAAATAATGTTCTAATCCTCATATCCAGACAAAAAAATACCCGCCTGATAAATCAAGCGGGTTATATCTTATTACAGTTCACACTGTATACAGGCAAAATTCGCTGACTTATCTTTCCACAATTGTGGTTGGAGTTGGCACCTTTCACTCTCGTGAGGTTGCCAAG
>QFOI01000692.1 GCA_003241175.1 Pseudopedobacter saltans | reverse complement strand
ATTTAGTCATTTTATCTGCGTACATTATGGCTCGTCCATTCAGGTTTCTCGCAGCTCTACCAACCGTTTGAATCATCGACCTTCTGGAACGTAACATTCCTTCTTTATCCGCATCCAGAATCGCAACTAAGGAAACTTCTGGTAAATCCAATCCTTCTCTCAAAAGATTGACACCAACCAAAACATCGAACAAACCAAGACGCAGATCCTGCATAATCTGAATCCTTTCCAAAGTCTCTACATCAGAATGAATATATCTTGTTCGGATTCCAACTTTTGTAAAATACTTCGTCAGTTCTTCCGCCATTTTTTTGGTTAAAGTCGTAACCAGAACTCTTTCGTCCAGCTCTACCCTTTTATGGATTTCCTCTATCAAATCATCAATCTGATTCATTGTTGGGCGCACTTCGATAACTGGATCCAGAAGTCCTGTTGGCCGGATAATCTGTTCGATGTAAGTTCCACCCGTTTTTTCCAGTTCATAATCTGCAGGCGTTGCTGAAACATAAATCACCTGATTCTGCATATCTTCAAATTCATTGAACTTTAGAGGGCGGTTGTCCATCGCAGCAGGCAAGCGAAATCCGTGTTCTACTAGAACTTCTTTGCGGCTTCGGTCTCCGCCATACATGGCGTGAACCTGAGGAATGGTAACATGACTTTCGTCTATCACCATAAGATAATCTTTCGGAAAATAATCGAGTAGGCAGAAAGGTCTTGATCCGGGCAAACGTCCGTCCATATATCGGGAATAATTTTCTATTCCGGAGCAGTAGCCCAATTCACGAATCATTTCTAAGTCGAGTTCGGTACGCTCTTCCAAACGTTTAGCTTCTAAAGGTTTTTCAATTTCCTGGAAAAAATCAACCTGCTTAACCAAATCATCCTGGATCTGGCGAATCGCACTTTGCATGGTCTCAGGAGTTGTCACGAAAAGATTGGCTGGGTAAATATTAATAGAATCGAAGTCTGATAAAACGTTACCGGAAATAGGATCAAAACTCTGGATCTTTTCTATTTCATCACCAAAAAACTGAATTCTGATCGCCGTATCTGCATAAGCCGGATAAATATCAATCACATCCCCTTTTACCCGGAAAGTCCCACGCTGAAATTCATTTAACGCCCGGGAATATAACGCACTAACCAGCGAATGAAGCAACCTTGTTCTGGATATTTTTTCATTTTTATCTAATGTAATCAATGATTTATGAAATTCAGTTGGGTTACCGATACCATAAATACAAGAAACTGAAGCCACAATGAGAACATCACGCCTTCCGGAA
>QFOI01000691.1 GCA_003241175.1 Pseudopedobacter saltans | reverse complement strand
TTTGCAGAAATCCCAGAATCCGTTATCAAAGCATCCATTTTATGAATTTCACAAATTTTACCAAATCCTCTTTTATTAATCTTTGTAGAATCTGCTAGAATATAGACTTTGTCAGCAGAATTAATCATCAAAAGATTGAGATGTGCCTCCATAGCATTGGATGTAGAGAGCCCAAAATCAAAATCTATCCCATCAACACCTAGAAAAAGTTTGTTACAAGAAAACTGTTTGAGAATAGTTTCGGAAAACGGCCCAACTACAGACCCTGACGATTTTCGCACATCTCCTCCTAACTGAATAATGTCTATTTTTTCGTTATCACAAAGTTCTAGCCCAACTTTTAAAGATGATGTTAAAACAGTAAGTTTAGAAAAATCCAACAAATTTCTCGCTAAATGGTGCAATGTTGTACCCGAAGCCAATATTACAAAATCATGATCTTGTATTAATGTAGCCGCTTTTTTAGCAATTGCAATTTTTTGCTCTACTTGCACTTCTTCTTTTTCCGAAATGTTTTTTTCGAAAGCAAAACTAGATTGTTTTCTAGCACCACCATGGGTTCTATACAACAATGATTTACTTTCGAGGAAACTCAAATCTTTACGAATCGTAACTGCCGAAACTTTTAAAGCATCGGAAATCTCATTCACTCTAATAAATTCCTCGGTATCAAAAAGATCTAAAATCTGCTGCTGGCGCTCATTTACCATAACTTATAAAATTGTGTTTTTTTCAACAACAAATCAAAGAAAAAAAGAACATATAATCAAATACATTATGCTCAACCTAATTACTTATTAACAAATTATTAAATTTAATTTTTTTGGTTTCATTTTCTTTCTTATATTTACAAATGAAACCAAACGAAATTTCGTTTTAAATCATAAGCAATGTCTAGAGCAACACAAATATCAAAAGTAAAAGAACAAAAAGAATGGGATATCATCGTAATTGGCGGTGGAGCGAGCGGTCTAGGAACAGCCTTAGACTCAACACTTAGAGGTTACAAAACTGTTTTATTTGAATCCCATGATTTTGCCAAAGGAACATCGAGCAGAAGCACAAAACTAGTTCACGGAGGAGTGCGATATTTAGCACAAGGTGACGTTTCACTTGTGAAAGAAGCACTAAGAGAAAGAGGACTATTAGCCAAGAACGCAGCACATTTGGTAAAAAACCAAGCTTTTATAATTCCTAATTACTCTTGGTGGGGAGGTCCTTTTTACCTCATAGGACTATCTATCTACGATATGCTAGCAGGCAAATTAAGTATCGGGAAAACAAAATACC
>QFOI01000690.1 GCA_003241175.1 Pseudopedobacter saltans | reverse complement strand
AGCCCACTCCGAAATTCTTCAAAAAGATAAGAAATATTGGTTTGATGCTGACGGCTATCAGCGGAGTAATTGCTACCGCTCCGATTTCACTTCCTGCAGTTCTGGTAACGGTTGCAGGATATTTGGCAGTTGCAGGCGGAATTGCTTCAGCAATCAGCCAGACGGCTGTTTATCGTGATAATTAATTCATTTTAAACCGAATTATTATGAATTACGTGGATAACTCGACAAAACTTAGCACAGCATTCGGCACTATTCTGACTATCTTTGTCAATATCCGAACCGAAGACCTCATCAAGACGGTTTTATTGGCTGCAGTTGGTGGAATATCAAGTTTTGGAGCAACCTTATTACTAAAATTTCTTATCACAAATATTAAAAACAAGTTCCGGAAATAAAGTTGTGGTGACTGCGGAACAAATAAGCCTCTCAGTTTTCTGAGGGGCTTTTCTATAAATCACTTTTTACCTTCCTGCCTTTTAAGCGGTTTTAATGACGGTGTATTGCCGGGAATGCCTTTATTATCCCTTTGCCTTCTATCAGGTTTTCCAGTTGATTCTGCAATTCTTTTAGGTACTGGTTTTAAGTGTGCTATAATATTAAAAATTTAATGGTTATTCATTTCATAAATTTACAAATTTAGATTTTATATTGGATTGTTTTGTTGGAATTTAACTTTAAAAAATGCCTTCTGGATTGAAAGGCATTTTTTAAAGTTTATAATAGTATTTCTGTACGAGAATACTCCAAAGCTCTGAAAGCTGCTTCAACTTTTTGGAATAATGTTGTTCCAGCTGATAGACAGATTTAATGTCCTGCAGGATTTTTCCGTTTTGCTCCATTTTGGAAAAACTTGGAATAATCCAATTTTGAATCACTTTTTTGAGTTCTGAAAGGCGAAGCATATCAATCACACTTCCGCAGAGATATGAATGGAAGAATCTATTTTTCCAAAGGGCATAAAATATCCAGTACAGGTTTTCTTTTTCGGTTTCATTCCTGCAATACAGAATAAAACAGTTCGGACAAGGTTCAAACATTGGCTTTCCTGCATTTCTTCCTCTTGATAAAATGAAAATTGAATTTTCAGGCGTTTCCTTTTCAGGATTATACGTGCGTACTTTGAAATTGAGCATAATTCGGGATTTAAAATTGATGCTCACGAAATATTTTGTAAAGAAAACCAAGAAAAAACCGAAAAAAAAGAAAAAAAGAAAGCTGATTTAAAGGAGGCGGGGAATTGTGTCAAGGTTTTTTGGAAAAAGATTTTTTTTTATTTTTTTTACAAAAA
>QFOI01000110.1 GCA_003241175.1 Pseudopedobacter saltans | reverse complement strand
TATTGCTTTTTTCCAATTCTTTGAAATGACTGATGTTACGTGTCGTTTTGGACAAAGACACTAGCAATGCATCAATACGACTTCTTTTGAAAGATTCCACTATTTTCCTTTCCTTTTCACTGTCATTATGACTCTGACCGAAAATAACATTGTATCCATTTTCTATGGCAACATCTTCAATACCGCTCACAGCAGTAGAGAAAAAAGTCTCGGACAATTCCGGAACGATAACGCCAATAGTCATGCTCCGTCCTTTCTTAAACTGTATCGCTGCTACATTCGGTTCATAATTAAGGTCCAATGCCAATTTCTTAATCCGATCCTTAGTACCGGCACCAATACTTGGATGATCGTTCAATGCTCTCGAAACAGTAGAAATGGAGACATTACATAGTCGAGCAAGTTCTTTTATTGTTGTTGCGTTAGCCATTGTGAAAATTATTAAAAAGTGGAAAACAGAAATTTCATTGAAAGCAAGCACTAAATTAAGCATAAAATTTAACTTAAAATTAAAATTAACAGCTTTTACACAAACGATTGCGTAGCTGAAATTACGTTTAAAAATTACATGTATTTATTTTGCACAATCGTATGCTCAATTTGATTTCAATGTTTTTTGGCATCTTTATTAAAAGAAACTAACTCGGGAGAGTTTTTAAAATTATTTACATGTATGGTCAGGAATTCACGTCGCACATTTATTAGGAGTACCGCCCTCACTTCAGCGGGGGCTTTCATTGTTAATGCCAACGTTTTACAGGCCAAAGCTATAAACGAAAAGAAACTACAAGTAAACGTTGGGCTAATCGGAGTAGGATTACGTGGGCAGGGCCATTTGAGATTGTTACTCAATAGAGACGATGTAAATGTTGTTGCAATATGTGACATCAATGACCAAATGCTGCAATCCGCAAAGAATAGTATCACAAAATCTGGGAAAAAGGCAGCTCAAATTTTTACTGGTAGCAACGATGCATACAAAAAGCTTTTGGAATTAAAAAATCTGGACGCCATCATCATTGCGACACCATGGGAATGGCATACACCAATGATCCTGGACGCTATTAATGCAGGTATTAAATATATAGGCACGGAAGTCGTACTCGGCATAACATTAGAAGACCATTGGTCGGTGGTAAGGGCAGCTGAAAAAGCAAACGCACATGTTTCCATGTTGGAAAATGTATGTTACCGTAGAGACGTAATGGCGGCACTGAATATGGTCAGGGAAGGATTGTTTGGAGAGATTTTACATTTGCAGGGAGGTTACCAACATGACCTTCGCCAAGTAAAATTTACAGATGCCAAAGCACCGGAAAAAGGAGTAGAATTTGGTTCCAAAGCCTTTTCCGAAGCACAATGGCGTACCAACCATAGTGTACACAGAAACGGAGACCTCTATCCTACTCATGGAGTCGGTCCTGTTTCGATGATGATTGATATTAACCGAGGCAATCGGTTTCTTTCCTTATCGTCCTTTGCCACTAAATCAAGGGGGTTGCATAACTACATTGTCAAAAAAGGCGGAGAAAATACACCAAACGCCAAAGTAAGATTTGCATTGGGTGATATCGTCACCACACATATCAAATGTGCCAATGGGGAAACCATACTGCTCCAACACGACACTAACAATCCACGTCCCTATTCTCTAGGATTTAGGGTTCAAGGAACAGAAGGGCTCTGGATGGATGTCAATCAGAGTATCTATATTGAAGGAAAAAGTAAAAATTTCGACCAATGGGATAACCAGGCAGAATGGTTTCAGAAATACGACCATCCTTTATGGAAAAAATACGCCAATGACGCCAAAGGCGCGGGGCATGGGGGTATGGATTTTTTTGTCATCAATAGTTTTATTGAAGCTGTCAAAAGAGGGGAACCTACTCCTTTGGACATTTATGATGCCGCAGCATGGAGTGCGATTACGCCTCTTAGTGAAAAGTCCATAGAATTAGGTAATGCCACAGTTGATTTCCCGGATTTCACTAGTGGCAAATGGATGACAAGGACCAATAAGTTTGCATTGGATGATAGTTATTGATGGAAGCCATCTATTTTATATTGAAAAAAAACATGTCGTTTTATCCGAATAGGGAAAACATACTATAACACAAGTAGAACATTTATGTTAGATAAAGATATTATTGCCCAATTTGGGTTTAGTCAGATAAAAAATGTCACGTCTCTTTCCACAGGGTTGATCAATAACAGTTTTGCAATCGAATGCAATGATGGCAATGACATTTTGCTTCAGCAAATAAACACCTCTATTTTTCTACATCCAGAGAATATCCAATCCAATTACGAATTAATATTTAACCATTTCAACAATATCGGGAGTTATCAACTCCCACGTATTATCAAAACAATAGATGGACAAAACCTGCTTCGTCACAATGGGGCAACCTGGCGTTGTTTTGAATACATGCAGAATACTTACAGTCCATTAACGGCGCACACTCCAGAGGAGGCTTATATCGTTGCTAAATGTTTCGGGAAATTTTCAGCAGATCTTTCGACGATTGAAAAGAACAAGCTACACTATGTCTTGCCAGGCTTCCACAACCTTTCACTAAGGTTTGAACAATTTGAAAGTGCATTGTCCAATACAACCAAACAAAGAAAAGTGAACGTAGAGGATTTGATTGACTTGGCTTATGCCAATCATAAATATGTAAAATGGTTTAAAAGCATCACCCAAAAACCAGATCAATACCCCTTACATATCCTCCACCAAGACTGTAAGATTGCCAACATATTGTTTTTCCATGACAACCCGACCAAACTTTGTCCAATCGACCTGGACACTACACAACCCGGGTTATTCTTTTCCGATATAGGAGACATGGTTAGAAGCATGGTTCCCAACATTTCCGAAAACGATACCGATATTGATTCAATGGAACTCCGCATTGATTTTTATGAAGCCATCAAAAGTGGTTATATGGAATCAATGAGTGATTATCTAACAAAGGAGGAGTTGAACGATATTGACTTAAGTGGCAATATCATTATATACATGCAGGCGCTTCGTTTCTTAACAGATTTCCTCAATGGTGATATTTACTACAAAACGAGCTATTCGGGACAAAATAAAGACAGGGCGAAAAATCAATTTAAACTATTGCAACTATTGCAAACATACCAACAAAAAGTAAAAGCAAAAATCACCATTGACTAATGTTTAGCCAATGGTGACTGTCCTACCCTCTCTATCTCAACAGGAACAAAAGTGAAAGTATAGTCTACAACTTGGTCTCTGACGATAACAGGAATTTTGAGTTTAAACAATTCCGAACCCAAAAGGCCCATGATAGCAAAAGATTCTTTTTCGTCCAGCCCGTCATAATCTGGATACATTTGGTGGACGACATAACCATTTTTGTTTGCAAGACTATCTTTTGGCGCATAGTCAATTAATTCCGTAGGTACAATTCCAGTTCGCATACCTTGTCCAGGTTTTAATATATTGACTGGTAAGACTTCATTTTTATTGGCAAAATCAGAACCCCAAACCAATACATTGCTGACAATATCATTTTCCTCAAATCTGACACGATTCCAGTCAACGGTAACCATTTCATAAGATTGATTGACTATTTCTATTCCGATATTATTGTAATTGGGCGTAAACTCTACAGAGATAAGATCATCTTTGAAATTAGGTTTTTTCCAATTTTTCTTGTTTTCCTTAACGCCAAATTTGTAAATATAGTAGTGTCCCAAATTTTTCTGCATCGCTTCATGACTTGTGAAACAAGACGTAAAAAACAGCGGTATTAGCCAAAAACAAAACCTAAAAGAAGTGTTACGATTCGGAAATTTCATCTTCAAAACTATGCATTATTCGAAAACAAGTGTCATATTTGCAGCACTATTTCACGGACAAATCAGGATCTCAATCTTCTTTTTGAACTTTCTCTTTATTGATTTGTTTCCTATTTGTATTTCTTCTTAAACTTTTATCTATGAAAGCGAAATTTAAAACGTTTCTTTCATTAGCATTGCTATTGGGAACATGTTACACATCAAGTGCACAGCAGAAATTTCTTTTAACTAACGCCAACATTATTGACGGAACGGGAAGCCCAGAGTATAAATCCAACATACTTGTTGATGGAAATACTATCGCTGACATTGGAAAAAATATTGTAGCAAAGGATGCAACAGTTGTCGATCTCAAAGGCAAAACGATAATGCCTTCGATTATCAGTACTCACGTTCATATTGGTTTACTTAAAGGAACAAAAAATAGTGCAGACAACTATACAAGAGACAATATCTTACATCAATTGACAAGATATCAGGACTATGGTGTATCCAATATCTTGGCGATGGGGACAGATAGACCATCCATTATACAATCTGGGCTATTAGACAGCATCCATAATGGACAGCTCCCTGTTAGTAATTTTCTTTCGGCGGGTATTGGATTTGGGGTTCCTAATGGAGCGCCTCCAATGGAAATGGGATTGGACTTAGTTTACAGACCATCCAATCCAGATCAAATACCAGCGGAAATGGATTCCTTGCAAAGCATGCACCCGTTCGTAGTAAAAATGTGGGTGGATGATTTTGGTGGTAAATACAAAAAAATGTCACCAGAAATATATAAAAAGATCATCGAAGAAGCCCATAAAAAGGGACTCAGAGTAGCTGCACACGTTTACTATCTAAGTGATCTTAGGCAATTGTTAAATGACGGTCTGGATATTGTTGCGCACAGTATAAGAGACTTTGTTATAGATGATGCAACGATACAATAAAAAAAAAAAAAACACACCATTTATATTCCAACATTGTCTTTGGATGAGTTTGCCTATATCTATGCTCGTAAACCAGAATGGATTAATGATCCTTTTTTCAAAGCATCACTCGAAACTGGCGTATACGAAATGATTACAGACCCTGCCTATCAAGAAAAAATCAAGAATAGTCCTACACACGAAAGAGACGTAAAAGCATTTGAAACAGCGCTGAAAAATCTGAAAAAGTTGTATGACGCTGGCGTTTTCATTGCACTCGGTACAGATTCTGGAGCCATGGCGCTTAGGGCTCAAGGTTTTTCAGAGCATTTGGAATTGGAATTGATGGTACAAGCTGGCTTAACACCTCTCGAAGCCATTAAATTGGGAACATACAACGCCGCAGAAGTTTTGCATATTTCTGACAAGGAAGGATCTATCGAAAAAGGCAAACTTGCCAACTTTATTGTCTTGGATGCCGATCCGAAAAAGAATATCAAGAATACAAGAAAGATAGAATCCATTTGGAAAAACGGAGTCATCGTTAGTCA
Source organism: Pseudopedobacter saltans (assembly GCA_003241175.1). GTDB lineage: Bacteria > Bacteroidota > Bacteroidia > Chitinophagales > Chitinophagaceae > Rhizosphaericola. The sequence goes on along the minus strand of QFOI01000110.1, from coordinate 4,147 downwards.
TGGTCCGATTCATTAGATTCCATTTTTCGACAAATGTTCAACCAATTCTTTATACAAACTATTTTGTTGACACCAATACTGGCTCCCAACAAAGAAAAATTGTTTGCGAGCCCTTGTTAGGGCGACATTGAGTTTTCTATCTACAATAAGATCCCCAAACACAGTTACAGCATCTGTTACTTGCTGTAACTGTGTTTTGCTATAAACTCCAAAAGCGTAAATAATGATATCCCTTTGACTACCCTGATAGCGCTCTACCGTATCCACGATAACTTTGTTAAGCTTTTCATTTCCTAATTGGTTGATCTTTTTACGGATGAGTGCGACCTGATTTCTAAATGGAGTTATAATACCCAAACTGAATTCTGGAACAAATTCTACCGAATTTTCCTGATATAGTTCCAAAACATTTTTTGCAATATCCACTACTCTTTCCGCTTCTCTTACAGCATCTTCTTGAAAATAGATAGGAAAGTAAAAATTTCTACATTTTGCGATTGATTGCTTGACTCCTTCATAACTGTCGCCGTTCCACTCCAATAAAACATTTTGGTGAGTAAGAGGAATTGCTTTCAAAGAGGAATTATAGAATTTTGTATTGGCAAAATAAGCGATCTCCGGATGCATTCTCCCTTGAGATTCAAGCTGCATGACGATATCTTTGTCTTCCATATGCATTCTCAGCATCCGTTCAAAAAAAGAAATCTGTCCTGAAAATATTCCGTTTTGCAACAAAATATCCGACTCAAATTGGGTATTTCCTTGCAAACAAACAGCAGGTAACTGTTTGTAATCACCTATCAATACAAATTTATCAACAGTAAACTTTCCTTGTCTATTTTTTGAACAAAACAGACTTAGCAATTGAGGATCCAGAATCTGAGAAGCTTCGTCCACTATTGCCCTATCAAAATGCTTAACCGACAATATTTCCGTATTGGCATTGAATGCGGCTATTGTACCTACGTAAATCCTTTGGCGTTCCAGAAAAGTATTGACCTCATTCCTATTGGAGCAACTTTTAACTTGTTCGCTCAACAATCTTTTTTGAAAAGTTTTTGAACAGTTAACATGAGAACCTAGACGTACATATTCTACATTAGGTATGCTTTCCAATGCCAAACATAATTCATCAACAGCTCGATTGGTATAGGCAGCAACGATCATATTCTCACTACTTTTTTCAAAAGAATACTGCACTATTGATCTAAGCGCTAAAGATGTTTTTCCGGTACCGGGAGGACCTACCAATAAGAATAGTTCATTTGCATGATTGACCTTTTGCAATAACTTTTGTATGGTTGGCGAATAATTGGACAGATCCAACTGTGGGCGCTGTGTAGTTTCAGGTTTCCTCAATCCTAAAATCAGAGATTTTCGCTTGCTGCTAGTCGATAAGAATTTGTATAAACCCCTAAATTGAGCGGCATAATTATTATCCAAAAAATCATGTTCGACAATATAATTACCCTCTCCGGATAGAACCGATTCTCTATGATGATTCCGTAATCGCAATGTCAGATTGCCATTCCCAATAGACAAAATACTTCCCTTGTAGACTTGGTGTTTAGTCGCACCACTGTCTGTATCCTTATCGGGATACAGGACGACAATATCCCCTTCCCTAAAATCGGAAACTATATCTTGCGATAAATCATAGTTAAAAACAACGATTGTATATTCCTTGGATATTTGTTTTTCTACTAGAGACAATTGATCCAAAAGCGTCCCTGACATTTTCTTCTGGTCTTTACTCAAGCGCCATAAGGAAGAATGACTCCTCTCTTTTCGATCATCAATACCACATTTGCCAAACCACTGTTCTCTTACCAAAAATTGATAATGTGAAAAAAAATACGCTTTGTCTATATCAGTTGCAGAATCTATCAGGCTGGAAAACTTTTCGACTTGAGGTTTGATATACTGACTTGCCAATATTGTGTCGACAAAATCCGCCTTAAGCATTTTCTCAGGTCGTATCTGTCCAAAAAGGTGTTCCGCTTCAAGATAATCAAATGCTATCTTGTAGTCATTCAAAGCAATATGGTTTCGGATATTCAAAGCTTCTGCAATCAAAGCCATGGAAGGAAATGCTAACCGTAAAGGATTTTCTTCCAGCCCACAACGCGAATAGCAAATATAGGTTTCCAACTTAGCAAAACTAATCCCTAATGCTTGCTGGATCATGATCTGATAGAGCGAAGCTTGCGTTTGGTGATTTAATCCGATCGCTTGATGGTGATAATCGCCGTAAGGAGTCTTGCCCGACTTAAGCTCAATGACAGTGCTTGCACCATTATCTCTCCTTTCAAAAAAATCCAACCGTCCCTGCAAACCTAAACTTGGACAGATAAAAGAGGGTTCCAATATAGCTGATTTCCTATCAATACCCTTTTCGGTAAAACCTGCGCTAACAATGGACTGCAAATGATTAAAATGCTGTTTCAAAGCATCAAAAAAGACAATTTCCTTATCTCGGTCTTTGAGATCCAAACAAATGGAAATATCCAAAGGATACAAGTGAAAAAACTTTTTGATAGTTGCATTGGCGTCTACCAACAAAGGATCATCAGAATAAACCAATTCATCCAAAAAGAAATTAGCGGCATTTCCCAATAATATGGGGGCGGAATTGACTCTCTCCGTACATCTATTGATTAAAAAATAAAATGGATGTGAGCCATATTCGCGCATACATTCCGCGACGGCACTCACATCCACCAAATAATCAGGTTCTATAATAAGCAACTTGGGTAAAAGACATCCTCTTTTATCATCCAATACCACATCAATCAGTTGCACAATATTTCCAACAAGAGCATTTTGAACAGAAGATTGAAAAAGCTCTGGAATTAAAACGCTCGTTGGGATAAACATCCCATCATATTGAAGCTGCTCTATGGTGATAAAGTCAGCACCAATATCAACTATCTTTCCAATAAGATTCCCAATCTGCACGCTCTTCCAAATTTTATAAAGCGTGAAAATAGTAAAATCTTAGCTGTAATGACCATCTAAAATAATGTTCTAAGCTACACCTTTCAACATTTCATTAGCCTTTTCTCCAACTACTGGAATCGGTTTTTCCTGTCCGTTGATAGCATTGATTAGCCCCATGATCCATAGAACGAATAGTCCTACATATATTACCCAAGAAATAATTCCTCCCACAAAAGGGATGAATGCCAATATAAAACTAGCAACTCCAGCAATAATACTCACGATCCACAACATTAGTGATTGTCTTATATGATAAGAGCCTAGAGAAGTCTTATTCCCATTATTTAAAATAAACGCAATAATCCATCCTAACCAGAATAAATAACTAACAATAGCAATTGTTTTCCCATTGTCTTGGGTTCCAACATTTGGGGTGGTTTGATTTTCCATAAACCGTGTTTTTATAGTTTTAAATATATAATGACAAGTTAAGTAATTCAAAAATATCGTTTTTTCACTCATCGGAGCCATTATCAATTTCTATTTTTTGTAATTTTTCTCTTATAGAAATGTTAAATAAAAAACCGCCATGAAACAATTCATGGCGGTTTTCACTATTATTTTCGGAAAATCTTAGTGGTGGTGGTGATGTTCTTGCAGTTTTTTCGCAAAATCTTCTTCAGATATTTTTTCATCTTTTGCACTCACTTGTCCTTCCAATTTTTGGAATAATTTGCTAGCCATTACTTGACCATAAGACTGTTCAACAAATTTTTTGTCCTGCATCATCTTGTTGACATAGTCGTCCATCCAAGTAGTGTCACCGGAAAGGTCCATCTGACCACCAAGATAACCGTAAAGTTGCTGACGAGCAAAATCTTTAAGATCTTCTGGTTCAACTTTTACATCATTTTCTTGGCTCAATTTGTTGGAGATGATGCTCCATTGCAATTGGTTTTCAAACTGAGGAACTTCTTTTTCGATTTCTTCTGCAGTTTTCTTTCCTTGATTTTGAACTGTCAACCAACGTTTCAAAAATTCGGAAGGAAATTCCAATTTAGTATGGTCTGTCAATTCATGGAAAATCTGATCATGGATCTGACCGCTTGCTTGTTGTGCAAAATAATTTTCCAATTCTTTTTTGATATCAGCTTTAAATTCAGCTTCGGTTTTGATTTCCTTAGTTGGATAGACTTTCTTGAAAAAT
>QFOI01000689.1 GCA_003241175.1 Pseudopedobacter saltans | reverse complement strand
GATTGGAAATGACACAGAACTCCATCAGATTAAACTGGACTTCCGAAGAAGTTGACGCCAGACTGAAAGAAATCATGATCGGCATTCATAAAGCTTGTAGAGATTACGGAAAAGAAGAAAACGGATACGTGAACTATGTAAAAGGTGCTAATATTGCAGGCTTCGTGAAAGTGGCCGAGGCAATGCTTGCGCAAGGCGTGGTTTAACTCTTTTTTAAATAAATAAAAATGCAGCTAGGTTTTTTAGCTGCATTTTTTTATAATGATAGTTACCTTTTAGGAAGTCCTCGCTTCAAAGCATAATTGGCTCTTTCGATGGCTTTCTTCTCTTTCCAGGTCATATATTTTGCTTTAAAATTTCGTTTCATAAAATTATCAAAGTTCCTCTGAACCGTCAGATTCCAAAGCGAGTGCGCTTTTACCGCCCAGCTTTTGTCCCAGGCTCTGAGAGAAATGGAGAAACTGCCGTCCAGATATTTCATCCAGTGCCACCAGCCAGTCGGCATAAATAAAGTGTCGCCGTGCTCTAGATAACACTCAATTCCTTCCACTCCATCCAATGCTGGAAACTTTGTAAAATCAGGATTTTCTATATCATAATCTTCCAAAGCGTAAGTAGCATAAGGAATCTGATAAAGTCTGTCTTTCCATTTATAATCGAAAAGCAGAATATGCTTTCTACCATTGAAATGCGTATGGAAAATATGCGCCATATCAATATCATAATGAAGGAATGTCACAGAACCTTTCCCTCCGAAGAACATATTCGGGTATTTATCCAGGAAACCGCCCATCAGATCCTTCGGAAAAATATAATAATCATCTAGTAATTTCGGAGCGTGCTTTATCGGGTCAAATAAAAATATCCTGAGATCTGTCGGTTCTTTCTCAATCAGGTCAATATAATCTGCGAACTTCATTTTGGCAGCCGATGCATTGATTGGTGCGGCAGGATCTGCTTTTGAACTGTCATATAGAGGAACTTCTACATCACCTACGGCCTGCTTCATATAATCCATTGTCCATTTCTGGTACGCCGGCCACTTTCTTGCCATATTTTTAATAACAACCGGTTTTCGCGGTTTCAGGTATTTTTCAAAGAACTCTTCTTTGGTAATATCATCTACAATGTCAATTGGTTTTAGAATGATTCCCATGTTAATGTAATATTAAGGCACAAATTTATTAAAATTTCGATTGACAAAATAAAAAATCGCTCATCGTATTTTTAATAAGTATAAATAAGAGATATCAATCACCTTTTTGGTTGATCTGTATGTTTTGTCTTAGACGTCTTTG
>QFOI01000109.1 GCA_003241175.1 Pseudopedobacter saltans | reverse complement strand
TGGTGTCAGACTCTGTAAAGCGGCTCGCTATCGCTACAAGAACAACAATATGGAAGATCTAGAAGCACAATTAAAAGCTGCTTCAGAAAAAAATACAAGATTCAAAATTATCGTTACGGATGGCGTATTCTCAATGGACGGAATCGTAGCCAATCTTAAAGGTATTTGTGATCTGGCTGACCAATACAATGCCTTGGTTATGGTTGACGACTCTCATGCCACTGGGTTCATTGGTAAAACAGGAAGAGGTACTCACGAAGCTAATGATGTTATTGGTCGTATTGATATTATTACATCTACATTAGGAAAGGCTCTTGGTGGTGCTCTTGGTGGATTTACTTCAGGTAAAAAAGAGATCATTGATATGTTACGCCAAAGAAGCCGTCCTTATTTGTTTTCCAATTCTTTGGCGCCCGGCATTGTAGGAGCCGCAACGAAAGTATTGGAAATGATAACAAAAGACACATCATTACGGGATAAGGTCATGTCCAACGCAGATTATTTCCGTAAAGAAATGAAAGCTAAGGGATTTGACATACCAGATGGTGACGCAGCTATTGTACCAGTGATGTTGTATGATGCCAAATTATCCCAACAAATGGCAGACAAATTGATGGATGAAGGCGTTTACGTAATAGGTTTCTTCTACCCTGTTGTTCCTAAAGACAAGGCACGGATTCGTGTGCAACTTTCCGCTGCACATACAAAAGAACATTTAGATAAGACAATTGCCGCATTCGAAAAAGTTGGTAAGGAACTTGGTGTAATATAAGTATTTGTAAAAGAGTCGTTCAATATTGGAATGACTTTTTTGTTTTAAATATTAATCAATTAACTATAAAAATGAAGAACAAAGAAAACTTTGTTCTAAAAATATTTCATTAGCAAAATGGAAACTATAACGGGACGAATTTTGATTACAGGCGCTCTAGGACAAATAGGAACCGAACTAAGTGCTAAACTTTCTGACATCTATGGTAAGGACAATGTGGTAGCTACGGATATAAGGGATGCTCACGACAATAACCCAGCTGGACATTATGAAGTTTTGGATGTGATGGATTTTGAAAAAGCCAAAAATATCATTGAAAAATACAATATCAGAACCGTATACCATCTGGCGTCCCTCCTTTCTGGTACAGCAGAACTAAAACCCGAACTAGCATGGAAACTCAATATTGATCCTTTATTATTTTTTTGCAATCAAGCAAAAGACAAAATTATAGATCGTATTTTTTGGCCAAGCAGTATTGCGGTTTTTGGAAGAGAAATCCCCAAGACGAATGTCGGACAAGAAGTTCCTTTAAATCCTTCAACCGTTTACGGTATTACCAAGTTGGCTGGAGAAAAATGGTGTGAATACTATTTCAATAAATATGGAGTGGATATCCGCAGTGTCCGTTATCCAGGTTTGATTTCATGGAAGGCTCCTGCAGGTGGTGGCACTACCGATTATGCAGTTGAGATATACTATAAAGCAATAGAAGAAGGAAAATACACTAGTTTCATCAGTGAAAATACAGCCATGCCGATGATGTATATGGATGATGCTATTGACGCTACGTTGCAATTGATGCATGCTCCAAAAGAAAGCATTACTGTTCACTCATCCTACAATCTGGGAGGAATGTCCTTTACACCAAAAGAACTTTCCGAATCCATCAAAAAAGAAATGCCCAATTTCCAAATTAGTTATGAACCTGATTTTCGTCAAGCTATTGCAGATTCTTGGCCGGCGAGCATTGATGACTGTGTCGCAGCAAAAGATTGGGGGTTGAAATATACTTTTGATATTGACTCCATGACAAAAGAAATGCTTCAAAATCTGAAAGTCAAGCTTAGCAAATAAGCTTCTTTATATGTTGTACTATTTAAGACAGACAGCCTAAGCAATTAGGCTGTTTTTATTTGACCAATACGGATAAAAAATCAATCGTTACTTTTATCCAGAAAAAAACAACATCAATGCATCAACTGCAAATAGCAGACAAAATAATAATCGCCATATATTTCATCGGAATTTCTTTGTATGGTTACTATATTTTCAAAAAGAAAAAATCAACGACTACTAGTTCCAAAGATTTCTTTTTGGCAGAAGGTTCACTTACTTGGTGGGCAATTGGTGCGTCTATTATAGCCTCCAATATATCTGCGGAGCATTTCATCGGAATGAGTGGTTCTGGTTTTGCTATCGGGATAGCTATTTCGAGTTATGAGTGGACAGCAGGATTGGCCTTGATCCTAGTTGCAGTTTTCATGTTACCGGTTTATATCAAAAACAAGGTATTTACTATGCCACAGTTTTTGTCTGTTAGGTACAATGGTAAAGTAAGTACAATCATGGCTGTATTTTGGTTATTGGTCTATGTCTTTGTCAACCTTACTTCTATCATTTATTTGGGGGCATTGGCCATTTCGTCTATCAGTGACTTAAGTTTTGGATGGAGCGTGGCATTGCTAAGTGCCTGCTCCATTGTTGTGACATTAGGCGGCATGAAAGTTATTGGCTATACCGACGTGGTACAAGTCATAGTTTTAATATTCGGAGGTCTAGCAACTACTTACCTTGCATTAAATCTATTATCAGACAAACTAGGTTTTGATGGAAATATTTGGAAAACATTAGGAGTTTTGAGAAAAGAAGCACCCGAACATTTTCATTTGATTTTGAATAAAAAAGATCAATACTATCCTGAATTGCCGGGTATTTCTGTTATTGTAGGCGGTATGCTGGTAAACAATCTTGCTTATTTTAGGTGCAACCAATATATTGTTCAATGTTCGCTTGGCGCAGACCTCGATACAGCCAGAAAAGGTATTTTATTTTCTGCTTTTTTGAAACTTTTGATACCCGTTATTGCGGTACTGCCAGGCATCACAATGTATATTCTACATCAAAAAGGTCTTTTCGCTAATGAGATGAACGATGCCACAGGCGCTTTGAAACCAGACCACGCTTATCCGACATTGATGAATTTGTTGCCAACCGGTTTGAAAGGGGTTGCTTTTGCTGCATTAACAGCTGCCGTAATCGCTTCATTAGCAGGAAAGGCGAACAGTATATCCACTATTTTTTCAATGGACATTTACAAAAAATATATCCGTCCCAATGCATCAGAAACCAATCTTGTAAAAACAGGTCGATATGCGGTTGTTATTTGCATGTTGATTGCTGCATTTATTGCACCCGCTTTAAAATCATTAGATCAAGCTTATCAATTCATACAGGAATATGTTGGTTTCTTTTCACCAGGGGTATTAGCTATTTTTTTATTGGGGATGTTTTGGGAAAAAACAACGTCTTCTGCTGCTTTCACAGGAGCATTAATGACCATTCCATTATCTGCCGTTTTGAAATTTTTGCCTAAATGGTCCAATGGAGCATTTCCTGACATTCCATTTCTCAATAGGATGTTGATAACTTTTATTGTGACTTTGGTGTTGATGGTTGTTGTCAGCCTTTGGGATAAAAAATCTCAACCCTCAAAGAATCCAATTGTAGTTGAAAACAATTATTTCAAAGTATCAACCACCTTTGTTGTTTGTTCGATTTTAATATTGGGCATATTGACGGTTTTGTATGCGACCTTTTGGTAAATTATTTATCATGGGTAGCAGGTAAGTATCTAGTTTAAATTTATAGGGATTTTTTACTAAAAATCTTTGAATACTTATGAAGCTTATTTTACTAATTTGTTTATCTGTTATTACCCCGTTTGCAAAAGCGCAAAATAATGACTCTATATTTTCAGACACTGCGAACAAACTCAATCCCATAACCATTCAAACAAATAAATATAGAGCCGATTCTATAAGTAACAGAGAATATTACAAAAAGGCATTTAACTATAAATCACCCAAAATAAACATGGGAGACAACAAATGGGATCGTACGATCATCGTTGCAGGTAAAAAGATTGCACTAGATCCTCAGAAAAGTCTTAGCCTACTTGATATTGATGCATTGATTGAAGTGGTGCATTCCAAAAAGAAAAAACAAAAAATTCAATTACAAAAACGATTAGTCGACCAAGAAAAAGACAAATACGTAAGACAGATTTTCACTCCAGCCCTAGTAGAAAAATATTCCAATATACACAACGAGGACTCCATCAATATATTTATCAATAGGTATGCACCTGGTTATGGAGAAATACAAACTATGAACGAGCTGGATTTAGGATATTATATTTTCAGAAACATGAAATTGTTCCAGGGTAGTATCTCACTAACTGTGTAAGTTAAAAAGTTATTCTGGAATTTTTTTGAGCCCTTAAAGCTCAAAAAAATTACGGAATAACTTTTTTCTATTTTTAAACCTTACATAGATATGATAGACAAAGAAGAATTACTAAACAGCAAGGACTTCTACAAATCCTTCAAAAGCGGTGAAGATTTGACTTCCTTTTTCAAAGAGTTGCATAAGAAAGCAGTAGAGCACATGCTTGATGCAGAACTGGACGCTCACCTGGATAATGCAAAGCACGAAAAGACCAAAGCGGGCAACTACCGTAACGGGCATGGATCCAAGAAAATAAAATCCTCTTTCGGAGAAGCCTAAATCAAGGTACCCAGAGACCGGGAAAGCAGTTTTGAACCCGTTCTGGTTCCCAAGAAGCACAATATTGTCGATGGTTTGGAAAATATTATCATCTCCTTTTATGCCAAGGGAATGAGCGTTTCAGACATCGAGGAGCAGATTAGGGAGATGTACGATTTTGAGGTTTCGACTTCTACGATTTCCCGCATTACCAGTGCCGTTGCCAGTGAGGTCCTTGCGTGGCAGAACCGGCCTTTGGAAGATGTCTACCTGATTGTCTGGATGGACGGAATCGTTTTTAAAGTCGGGGAAAACTCCAAAGTCATCAACAAAACCGTTTATTTGGCAGTGGGTTTAAACCGTGAAGGGAAAAAAGAAATACTCGGCATGTGGCTCGGAAAGAACGAAAGCTCCAGCTTTTGGATGACGGTACTGACGGACCTGAAAGCGCGTGGAGTCGAGGATCCTCATTACCGCTACCGATAACCTGAATGGTTTTACACAAACGATTCGTTCCGTTTTTCCTGAATCACAAACGCAGATCTGTGTCGTTCACCAGATTAGAAATGCCTGTAAATACGTGATTTGGAAGGACAGAAAAGACTTTTCTGCCGACATGAAACACATCTACACCGCACCTAACAAAGACGCAGCCAAAGCCGCTCTGGATGATTTTGCCACTAAATGGGAGGGCAAATATCTGTACGCCATTCAGTCATGGAGAAACAATTGGGATGAACTAACCGTATTTTTTGACTTTCCCATTGAAATACGTAAAATCATCTACACCACTAATCTGATTGAAAACCTTAACGGAAAAATACGTAAATACACTAAAAACAAGATGTCTTTCCCTACGGATGATGCAGTGATGAAATCTGTTTATCTAGCACTAAAAGAAGCTACTAAAAAATGGACGATGCCTATTCATAACTGGGGATTGATTTTAAACCAGTTTATCCTTATTTTTGACAAAAGGCTCAGGCTATAAAATCCAAGCCCAACTTTTTAACTTACACACTTAATGGGATAGTGTCTTGCCCGCCATTGCGCCAATGATGTGTTAGTGGCAGTATAATTTTATTATTTTTCAATTTGTTTAATTTGTTTTTTTGCTCTTCTGTTTCCATATAGTTTTGCCTTTTCAAAATAATGTAACGCCCATCTTTCTGATTTCGCAACTCCATCTCCGTACTTGTAACAAAGCCCCAAATTGAACAATGCTTTATTGTCATTTTTTTGTGCGGCCCTTTTATACCAATAAATGGCTTTTTGGTAATTAATCTTAACGCCTTCTCCGTAAAAGTAGGAGTAACCAAGATCTCTTTGTGCATCTATTAAACCAGCTTTTGCGGCTTTTAAATACCATTTAAAAGCTAACATTAAATTTTGCTCTTTTCCTAAAGCATTGTCGTAGCAGGTTGCTAAATAAAACTGAGCACGAATATGACCGTTTCCAGCAGACGTTTTCCAAAGATTAAAAATATCTTCCCAATTTCTTTTCTTCTTTCCATTTTCGAACGCTAACTGATAACCAAGTTTAAACATTTGGTTTATTTTCAATTTGCTAAGTTTTGGTTTATTCGAAATCATTGAAGCGAGGTATTCATATTGCCACTAACGGAAAACTCATTGGCGATAGTGGCGGACAAATTTGGACTGAAAGATCCAAATTTGCACGACAGTGAGCCGATGTGTTTTCACGAAGCTAAATTAATTCAAATTAGCAATGCATTACATATTGCATTGACAATAAATAAATTGTAACGGTTTTAAATTGCGGAGGTAATGATTTGGTAACGGTTCATATTGCCGCACTTTTCTTCACTTTTCCATATCAAACTCTTTTCAAAGATAAAAAATATTCCTTACCATACGTACCCTAGAGTTTCTCTTTATTTAAAAAATTATTGATTTTATTAATTCTACATAAGACATAAGTAAAAGAAGCTAAATAGTGTCGCAACTATTCAGTAACAGTACTATCTAAGCTTACTTTCATTAACTATTGATTTCTGTTTTAAAATCTAATAAAATTTCCACATTGTGGGGCATCTGTGATATTTATTTCAATACTATTACCAAATTTTGCCACAGCAGCATATTTAGCTCCCAAATAATTGTGATACCTACTAAAATAATTAGACTATGGAAATCGTATTGAGCAAAATATTATCACAGATTCAGCAACAGGAAAACAGACTTTCTTCACAAATTATGCAGACCGCAGAAGAAGCTCTGCAAATGACTTTGTTCTTGATTGAAATGTTACGTACTATAAAAGATAAAGTTTTGACAGAGGGGTTTGCAGATGGAGAACAAGAAATAGATTTTTTTAAGCATATTAAACCTAAGGTTCTGGGAAAACTTATATATTACAATAAGGTTTTTCGAATCGAAACTACCTGCCCTGTAAGTAATGGCAAAATGCATCAAAACTATTATAAGAACCAATTAAAATCACTACAATCTGAGTATATAGAAAGTGTTTGCAATGTTGATTTTTACAGATATTACCGTGCTGGCAGGACTGACCGTGACCATACATATTTCAGGCTCGGGCATATTAACTATCATGATGGGTTAAAAAGTGGTGTATTTGAAATAGACCAGAGTTTCTCTACATACTACGACAATAAGATAGCCCACATTGTGGCCAACGAGTTGCTTTATACCTATTTACTGACAAAAATTAATCCAGATGAAAACCCTGAAATGATTTTGCAAAATACTGAAAGCTCGAAGGATATATTTTGGACAGACAGCAAGAATGCCCTTGTCGAACTAGTGTATGCGCTTCACGCATCAGGGGTGATCTCTCACGGCAAAATAGGTATCCGAAAAATCAGCCTGATGTTCCAGATACTTTTTCGCATTTCGCTTAGCGACCTTCATCACGCATTTCACAGGATGAAAACCCGAAGTGGTTCCAGAACTGCATTTTTAGACCAACTCAAAATATCCCTTGAAGAATATATGGATAAAGACCTTTAGTTTTCAGTATATAACGACATGTCAAGAGCAGTGCATTTTTTGTACTGCTTTTTTTATGCATTTCCCGCACTTTGCCCATATCTGCCAATTGGCAAAAAGTGCAAATTTAAAATTATTTCTTATCTGATTTCAATAAAGCCCCTACTCCATAAAGATTTACACGAATTGCAAAATTTTTCAAAAAACTGCAAAACCAATTGGTATGGCTTGGCAGACAAACTCTAACACTCTAAGCAACTTTGCCTTGTAAACATCAAAAGCAATGCAATGAATATAATAACGATAAAAGAGGAAGCTTGGAAACAACTGAACATCCGTATTAACGCCATTGCCGACTATTTAAAAATGCAGGAAGACAACTCCTATGACGAGCTTTGGATCAATAACCACGAGGTATGCCAATACCTTCATGTCAGCGAGAAAACTTTATGGCGTATGCGGAATAATGGAGAACTGGCCTATTCCAAAATATATGGACAATATTTCTACACGATTGGCTCGATAAAAGAGATGCTTAATGCAAATGTGGTGCAGTCCAGCGATGAATACATGAAAGACCTTTTGGCAAAAGGCAAGAGCTATATTGAGATGGGCCGAAAACTGAACAAGAACTAACGCTTAAAATATATCCGTTATGAACATAGATAGAATGGAATTTCTGGGGTGGATGCAACGCATCATGGACAGGTTTGATCTGTTAAAAGATCATCTTGATGATGCAAGGAAAACACAAAACTCCATAGACGGCGAGGAACTGTTGGACAACCAAGATTTGCTCCAGATGCTTAAAATAAGCAACCGTTCTCTGCAACGCTACCGCTCTGACGGGAAGCTACCTTACTATACTATCAGTGGCAAACTATACTATAAACTATCGGACGTACACCAGTTTATCCGCGATTGTTTCAACGATCCCGTAAGACGCAACACGGACAATAAATGACAAGCAATGCCTTTAGGTGCCATTGGAAATAGTGCAGTAAGCATCTCCTATACTTTCGTCACAGAATTAAAAAATTTTAGATTATGAGCGAAGAAACCTCAAATAGACAGGAAACACCTGAACAGCTTTCGGACATATTGCTGGTGCTGGATAAAGAAAAAATGAAAATCCAGGCGGTCAAAAGCATAGATAAAAATGGAAAGATGGAAACCGTTGACCCCACGAAGAAAAACCAAAGTGAGTTTATGCGTGTGGACAAGAGTGGCGATTTGTTTTCCAATTTCTTCTCCAATTTTTGGAGGCAGTTGAAGAACCCTACCCAATTCTCATTCTTTAAAGTACCGGCTGGTGAAGCCGTCGATAAAGCAAAGGAATTCCAGAAGCAGGTAGAAACCTCTACTCCCGAAGGCGAAAAAGAAATGAAAAAGCACGAGGTAAAAGCTGAACAGCAAAAAGAGCAAAAACAAGAAAATAAAAAAGATATGGCAACAACACAGACTACGCCGGACACCGGCGAATACCGCTTTAAACCGGAACATATTGATTGGGAAACCATGAACAATCTCGGATTGGGCAAAGAACGCCTTGAAAAACTGAACCTTTTAGAACCATTGCTGAAAGGCTACAAAACCAATGAGCTTGTACCTGTAAGTGTAAACCTGGGCGGTGCCATTGTCCGCACCGATGCCCGCCTGTCCTTACAACCAAACGAAGATGGAACGGTGGTAGCGGCAATACACGGTATCCGAAAAGAGCCTAACCTCAACTTTGAATTTTTCGGGCATAAGTTTACTGATGAGGACAAGAAGAACATACTGGACACGGGCAATATGGGACGTGTGGTCGATTTGAAAAACTATAAAACAGGCGAAATGATGCCGTCCATCATCAGCGTGGACAGGTTGACCAATGAGCTGATTGCTTTAAAAACGGATTTTATAAAAATCCCCGATGAGATTAAGGGAGTAAAACTCGATGATGTCCAAAAACAAACCTTGATGGAGGGCAAACCA
>QFOI01000688.1 GCA_003241175.1 Pseudopedobacter saltans | reverse complement strand
TAAGCAAGAGGAATTGTAGTTTTCTCATAATAATTTTTTTATTTTTTTGTTACGGAAAAACATATTATTTATATTATGTAGTTTGTTATCTTTGTGTTATATATAAAGTATTATTTCTATCAACTATTGAAATGAGTGAAAAGGTAGATAAAGAATTTCGGAAATTATCGATCGACTCCTTCTTTAATTTTGAAGCAGACGGAATAGATATTGCCCTAAAACAGGTGAAAATTATTCATAATTCAGGTGATATTCCTTCCTCTGGAAATCAATTCGAAATTGCTATAAGAAGCTTTTTTAGGAATAAACTTCCTGATAAATATTATGTTAGTAATGGACATATTATAGATTCAGATTTGAATACAAGTCCGCAACTTGACTTAGTTATTGCTGATAACTTCAAAACTCCAATTCTGTATAAGACATATGACTCAACAGAATATTTAACTTATGAATCAGTTTACTCATTTGCTGAGATAAAAGCAAGCTGGCTTCCAAAATATATGACGGATTTTGTGACTACAAAAGAAAGAATGGATAAATTCTTACAAAGAGTCGATATTAGTCCTAACTTTATTGATGCTGGTGGAAAGGGTATACATTTAAGTATACCAACAACTATTTACGGATATAAGAATCCTTTATTCGCATTTATGCTAATTGGCGACTCCAGTAAATTTTCATTTGAGCATATTAAAGAATTATATGATAATACTAATTGGAAGTTTTTACCAAATGTCCTATGCCTATATGATAAGGGATTAATAATTAATATAAATACAAAATCTTTAGAGGAAGGAATTTTCAAAGTAAATCTATATCCAGAATTTCTACAAGATGCATCTGGTGAAAATGAATGGATTTGATTAAGTTTTGATAAAAAAAGAAGTGTTCTTGGAACTTTATATTATATGATATTAGAACACTTAAATTTGTGTGTTTTAGGTAGTCCTAATATGCTTGATTATATGCAAAATATATTTGAAATTAAATCTGATAATATTCACTTTATAAAAAACTATTAAACTATGATTGATACTGACTCATTAGAAATTAATCGAATAATCGTCCATCGCGCCCATAGAAAAGAGGGAGACGCAGAATATGGAATTGCTGAGTATGCTGATAATCTTTTTAATTTTGGGGAAAGAGAACTTACTACCCTTAGAAGAAGAATTGCAACAGCATTTTCAAAATCCAAAAGATTTTTCAAATTAGAAATTTCCAAAAGCGATGAAGATTCATTTTATCAATACGCAAAAGATTTAAAGAATTATATGATAATACTAATTGGAAGTTTTTAC
>QFOI01000687.1 GCA_003241175.1 Pseudopedobacter saltans | reverse complement strand
GTTTAAAAATCCAAAATAGTCTAGATTCTATTTTCCAATTGTACAATAGTTCTGTTACTTTTTATGAGAACTGGACAGGAATTCATTATCCTTTTCAAAAAAACGGCATGGTTGCAGTACCTGATTTTCAGTTTGGAGGTATGGAGCATCCAGGCGCAATACTATTGCAAAACAACACTTTGTTTTTAGATAAAAATGCCACCCAGAATCAACTCAATAATCGTTCTAATTTGATTGCACACGAAGTCGCACATCAATGGTTTGGCGACTTGGTAACGATGAACTGGTTTACAGATGTTTGGATGAAAGAAGTTTTTGCCAACTATATGGCAGACAAGAGCACAGGTGCGCTGGCAGATAAATTATCTTATGATTTAAAATTTTTAACGACACATTTTCTTGCCGCTTATAGTGTTGACAGAACATTAGGGTCAAATCCAATCCGACAAAAACTGGGCAATTTACAAGACGCAGGAATGCTATACGGCTCCATTATCTATGATAAAGCACCTATCATGATGCGCCAACTAGAATTATTAATTGGTAGTGAAAATTTTCAAAAAGGAGTGTGCGACTATTTAAAAAAATACGAATACGGCAACGCATCTTGGCCAGACTTAATTATTTGTTTAAAAAAATATAGTAACGAAAATCTTACAGACTGGAATCAAGTATGGGTTAACGAAACAGGAAGACCTATCATCAACTATAAAATACAATACAAGAACAATACAATAAAAAATTTTCTTATCAAACAACATCCAGAATATGGCTCAAAGAAAAACATTTGGAAACAGACTTTGGATATAGCTTTATACTACAAGGATTCGATCGTAAAAAAACAAATTGACTTAAAAGAAGCCCAACAAGAAACAACCGAATTTCAAGGTCATAAAAAACCACTTTTTGTTCTGATAAATGCATCCGGATTGTGTTATGGCGTATTTCAAATAGACAGTTCTATATTGGAACATTTTAACTTGGTAAAAGACCCCGTCCAAAGAGCGAGTTGTTACATTTCGTTGTATGAAAACATGCTTAACCACACGGCAATTACACCTCAAAAACTACTACATTTTTTTTCTTCTCAACTCATTAAAGAAACATCAGAATTGAATTTACGTCTCATTTGCAACTATATCAACACTATTTATTGGGAATTTACCACACCAAAAGAACGAAAGAATATCTCTACTCAACTTGAAGAAAAAACTTGGTTTGCAGTTAATCAGCCACTAACAAATAACAACAAGAAAATATTGTTTGAGTGTTATGAAAATATTTTTCAGTCACGATCCGCATACG
>QFOI01000686.1 GCA_003241175.1 Pseudopedobacter saltans | reverse complement strand
AAAGAACCTGTCAGGAAAGACACATCAAGTTTACACTGCATTTACCCTTAAGACTATTGATTATCAAATCAGTAAAACAAGCCAAACAGATGTCGAATTTGCATTGACAAGTGATCGCGAGATTCATTACTACATCAAAAACTACAAACCATTCGATAAAGCAGGATCATACGGAATCCAGGAATGGCTTGGCATGGCCAGGATTAAAAAAATCACCGGATCTTTTTATGCCGTAATGGGTTTACCGGCAGATCTGGTGTATGAAGAGCTTGTGAAGTTAGGCTGTTTTCCTAAGAATTTTTAAAACTCAGATCTTTAGATAATTTTCCTTGCAAAATTTCGTTATTTTTACAGATTAAACCTCAATTTTCATTTTGAAATAATTAGATGAGAAAATATTTACTAATCATACTTGCCGTATTTTCTGTTGCTGCATGCAATCCCCGAACCAAAAAGAAGAAAACCAAAAGCGGTCCTATCAATCGTTTTATGACGTTTCATAATACACTTTTCAATAGTAGGGAAGCTTTTCTGGCCGAGATGGAAAGCCGGGACAAAGCTCATATTGACAACTTTTACGATCCTTATATTTCCATTTATACTACCGAAGACAATCTTTCCGATGTTCAGAACAGCACAACTTCTAATCCCGGAAATGGGCCAGACCCGGATGCTCCGAGAGGAATCCGTTCCAACGAAGCTTTTTCAGGAAATATGTCTGCTCAGCCCGGTAAAAAAGGAGCTACAGCTCTGCAGATTACCGAAGCCAAAGCACTTAAAACTATTAGTAAATATTCTGTCCTTGTAAACGGGGTCGAAAAAAACAAGAAAATTTTCGATGCTTACATGCTTTTGGCAAAGGCAAGGATGTACCAGGGAAAATATTTGGAGTCTCTGGATGCGCTCAGCTATATTTTTAACACCATGAGCAAAGACAAACGTCTTCCGTTGGCCAAAATATATCAGGCGGCAAACTATACCAAAATGAAGGAATATTATCGGGCCGATGAAGTATTCCGCGATCTGGAAGAAGATCCTAAGAATAAACTTAAAAAGGAACATCTAAGAATTTTAAAAGTCTATCAGGCTGATAATTTCCTGAAATGGGGTAAGAAAGAATTCGCCGCAGAGGTTCTGGAAGAGGCATTTACCTACAATAAAAATAGAAAAACAAAAAGCAGGATTGCTTTCCTCAGAGGTCAGATTCTTGCCAGTCTCGGAAAAAAATCGGAAGCCAGAGAATCTTTTGCAGCAGCATACAAGTATGCCAACAGCTATGAATTTGAAGTTAAATCTCAGATAGAAATTG
>QFOI01000685.1 GCA_003241175.1 Pseudopedobacter saltans | reverse complement strand
CTCTTTTGATTATGGTAGGTGTTGTATTGGATACATTGCAACAGATAGAAACACATTTGTTGATGCGTCAATATGATGGTCTGATGAAAGGTGGTGCTCGTATCCACGGTCGTCAAGCAATATCAACAGGTGTTGCTGCCGGAGTAACCAACAACAATTAATAAGTATTTTATTTATTTGTAATAGACGAACCTGTTGGCTAACATACCAACAGGTTTGTTTTTTGAAAGGAGTTAGAATTATGTTGATAGTAAAAACAGATGCGGAAATTGCCATTATGCAGGAAAATGCCACATTGGTAAGTAAAATGCTCGCTGAAGTTGGTTCTGTATTGAAAGCTGGAATGACAACCATGCAAATAGACAAGATGTGTGCTGATATGGTTGCTGATTACAAAGGATATCCCACATTTTTAAATTACAACGGTTATCCTCACAATATCTGTGCATCGGTTAATGATGTGGTTGTTCATGGTTTTCCCAATGATGTGGAATTAAAAGACGGAGATATTGTGTCTATTGATCTAGGTATTACCAGAAATGGTTATGTTGGCGAGCACGCATACTCTTTCATTATTGGTGAGGCGAGTGAAGAATTGCTTCAACTTGTACGTGTAACAAAAGAATCGTTATATAAAGGCATAGAAAAAGCCATTACAGGTAATAGGGTTGGCGATATCTCCTATGCTATTGAAGAATACACCAATAGAAAATACGGCTATGGTGTTGTACGTGAATTGGTTGGACACGGTCTTGGTAAAACGATGCATGAAGATCCTTATGTACCCAACTATGGTCGCCGCGGTACGGGTGTTAAGTTGAAAGAAAACTTGACTGTCGCTATTGAACCGATGATCAATATGGGTACTAGGCAGATCTATACAGAAGATGACGGTTGGACGATCAAAACGGCTGATGGACTTCCTGCCGCACATTTCGAACATGATGTTTGCATAAAAAAAAATAAAGCTTTGATATTGTCCGATTACAGTTTGATTGAAGAAGCAGAGTCCAAAAACCCCAATTTGAATACATCTTATTACAAAGATTTCCATATCAAAGTAAAAGATCATCGGATTGAAAGTATGGGATGAAAAAGTTTGTGCTAAATAATAGACGCTCATAGATAACATGGGCGTTTTTTATTTTCTTTGCTTTCTAATTATGAATACCAATTTTGATGCATTTGATTTAATAGTTGTGGGCGGTGGCGCTGCAGGTTTTTTTTGTGCGATTAATGCAGGAAGGATGAATCCTAATCTGAAAATCGCCATTGTCGAAAAAACCTCTAAGCTATTGTCAAAAGTCAAAGTAAG
>QFOI01000108.1 GCA_003241175.1 Pseudopedobacter saltans | reverse complement strand
TCATTTTATTTAATAGACTGGTAATCAATTAAATATACAACTTTTTGTTGAGATTTGAACCATCTTTTTCTTTATTTATCCTAAATGCACAACGGGTATCTGTAACAAAATTATTATTGGCATTGTCATCACCTGTAAAATTTTTTTGGATCAGTATTTCAAAAAATAGTAAACATAAAATTTTACAAAAACTTTACCGCTAATCGTTGTTCCAACAATTATCTTTTTCTGACCTTTGAAAGGCTGATTTATTTTTAAGACTAAAAACAGATATAATGGAAAAGAGAAAGATCAAAAACACGGACTTGGAAATAGCGCCTATCAATTTTGGTGGTAATGTATTTGGATGGACATTGGACGAAAAACAGTCTTTTGAGATTTTGGATAAGTTTGTTGGGGCGGGATTTAATTTTATTGATACAGCAGATACCTATGCTTGGTGGCTCAATGGCGTTGGTGGGCAATCAGAAACAATTATCGGAAAATGGTTACACGAACGTAAAAATCGTGACAATGTAGTGATAGCTACCAAAGTTGGTTCGCAAACAAAAGAACATGGCAATGATATCAGCCGCCAACACATATTGAAATCCGTAGACGAATCTCTGAAACGCTTGCAAACAGATCATATTGATCTTTACTATACGCATTTTGACGATGACAAAACGCCTGTTGAGGAAACGATGGAGGCTTATAACGAAATCGTCAAAGCCGGGAAGGTTCGCCATATTGCAGTCTCCAATGTTTCGCCTGTACGTATAGATGAATCTTTTGCGGTCTCAGAGGCGAAAAATTATGCGAAATATGTGGCACTGCAACCACATTACAATCTTTTGGAAAGGGAAAAATTCGAAACCGAATATGCACCCATTGTTGAAAAATACAATCTGAGTGTATTTCCTTATTGGTCATTGGCTGCTGGTTTTTTAACTGGGAAATATAGGACGGAAGCGGATTTCAATACGCCAAGAGGAGAGGGGATCAAAAAGTATTTCAATGAAAAAGGTTTGGGTATATTGGCAGCATTGGATAAAGTAGCTGAAAAACACAATAGCCAACAAGCAACTATCGCCTTGGCTTGGCTTTTAGCTAATCCGTTGATTACAGCACCCATAGTGAGCGCAACGAGTGATCGTCAACTACAAACTATTTTTGATGCGCCAAATGTAAAATTGGATAGCGATGATCTGAAAGTTTTGGATGAAGCGAGTAACTAAAATTTCTGGTTTCATATGCAAAAGTCCTCAGAGTTTTCCTGAGGACTTTTTACTTGGGAAAATTTAAAATTGGAGACTTTTCCGACAAAAAAATACCCGCTCATGAACATGGGCGGGCATATGTAATATTTGCAAAAATATATATTTATAAGACCTTATTAAACAGGGACCGATAAATCAATGTTGAAATCCTCGTCTCTGAGATGTTCTACTTCTGTAGCCATCTCGTAGTTGGTGGATTTTTTGGAAAAGAAATCGTGTTGTGTTGTTTTCGTAGAGGTGGTCAATCCGTTCAATACGATCTGGTTGACTTCTTTTACTTCGTAACGTTCTTCAAAACCGAGGTTTGCCAATGCCTTGTTGCCATTATATTTGACGTATTCTTTTACATCAGCTGTAAGACCAATATCCGTGTAGACCTCATCGGTATATTTCATTTCATTTTCAAACAAAATATCCATCAAGTCATACAGTTCTTTTCTGACTACTTCTTTTTCCAATGGAGGCATGGCATTGTACACTTCCTGTGCCAATAATCCGACGAAAACACCGTGTACGGATTCGTCCGCAACGATCTTTTTGATAATGTCGGCGCTAGCAACCATCTTTCCTTGTCCAGCTAACCACAAAGGCAAAAAGAACCCGCTATAAAATAGGAACGATTCCAACAATACAGATGCGGCAAGTGCTAGGTACAATTCCCTGTCGCTCATTTCTGGCTTGTCTGTGTCGCGGTAATATTTTTCAATGGTTGCCGCCTTGAATTGTAGATGTTTGTTGCTTTCTACCCATTTGAATGTGTAGTCGATCTGCTCTTGGCTACATACCGTCGTGAAGATGGTGCTGTAGGATTTCGCATGGATGGACTCCATCATACACATGAAAGACATCACTGACTTGTTTTGCAAATCGCTAATATGATCCAAACATTTTGGCATACCGACATGACTCTGCAAGGTATCCAATAGGGTAAGACCTCCCAATGCTTGCATGTAAGCCAACTGCATCTCAAAACCGAGGTTTTGCCATACATCGATGTCTTTGGATGGCGTATATTCCGTATCTACCCAGAACTGACGTAGATTCTGTTGCCAGAAAACATCTACATAGTCATTGGATGGCTTGTTCCAGTTGACGGCTTTAAATAGCTTTTGGCTCATTGTATAAAAAGTTTTAAATAGCTTGTTTGATAAGTATTGATTCAAAGTTACAAAACATCATTTTTTGTTTAAAAAGAACTTATCACCAATAGAAGAGAATGTTGTGGATTATTTTTTCTGCTAGAACCTCATCCCAACCCTTCTCCTCGAAGAGAAGGGCTATTGCAAAGTCCTCTCATTAAGGAGAGGACTTAGGTGAGGTTAATAAAAAAACCACGCTACTTTTTCAAACAGCGTGGTTTTCCAATATAAATCCTGTTTATTCTAAACGGCACAAGAGACGCACTCGTCAATAGATGATTTTCTGGTACGTGTGTAGTACAAGGATTTCAAGCCCATCTTGTGTGCATAGATGTAATATTTCGCCAAGTCGCGCGTACTGTCCGTGCTATTGGTATGCAAAATACAGCTGATGCCCTGGTCAATATGTCTTTGGATAACGGAAATCAAACGCAAAACTTTGGTTTGGTCCATTTCGTATGCTGACTTGTAAAAGAAATAATTGTCATTGTTCAAATACGGCATTGGATAGTAAGTCGTACTATCGCCGTATTCACGTATTTCGATAATGTCAACAATCGGCATCACGGATGGTGTTGCATTCATGATGTAGCCAGTGGATTGATTAGGTGCAATAGCCAAACGGTAAGCATTGTACAAACCGTATTGCATGACTTGTTCCCTTAATTTTTCCCAATCTGCCTTGGTTGGTATTTCCATGCCTTCAAACAAAGCTTTTACCTTGTCTGTTTTGATAGTGTAATCTTCTTGGATGTATTTATCAAAATAGGTCCCGTTGGCGTAGTCCGTTTTTTCAAATCCTTTGAAAGTTTCCCCTTTTTCTTTCGCAATTTCCATGGAACGTTCGATAGAATAGAAGTTGACTGTCATGAAGAATATGTTACTGAAATCCAACGCTTCCGTACTTTCGTACATGATGAAGTTTTTCGCCAGATAACCGTGAAGATTCATCGCACCCAAACCAACACTGTGCAATTCTTCGTTGGCTTTTTTGATGGAAGGAACCATTTTGATATCCGTAATATCCGAAACGATTGTCAATGCAGTCATGGCTGATTTGACTGCGTCCTTGATGTTTTTGTGATCCATCACTGTTGCGATGTTCAGCGAGCCTAGATTACAGGAAATGCCATAATTTATTTTGTCGCCTTCACCATATCCTCCAATATCCGAAACATCGGACATCTGCATGATTTCCGTACAAAGGTTGGAAAACTTGATGTGTCCGACTTGGTTCAATGCGTGTTGCTTGTTCGCATTGTCTTTATAGAAAATATAAGGATAACCGCTTTCTTTTTGAGTAGAGGCCAATTTTACCAAAAGAACACGCGCGCTGATTTTCTTTTTGCGAATGTTAGGGTTGGACAGCAATTCTTCATACATGATATCCATGTCCATTTCGTCCAAATATTTTCCGTATTCGCGGAAAACAGTGTGTGGATAGAAAAGATAGCAAGGCTCGTCACTTGCCGCCAATTCCATGAATTTGTTGGGAACGACAACCCCGATGGAAAGCGACTTGATACGTACTTTTTCGTCTACGTTGATTTTTTTACAGTCCAAAAATTCTTCGATATCGCTGTGGAAGATATTTAAGTATGCCGCTCCAGCGCCAGGTCGTTGACCCAACTGGTTGGCATAAGAAAACGTGTCTTCCATTATTTTCATGACGGGCAATACGCCGCTTGCTAGACCGTCTACACCCTTGATGGCTTCGCCACGTCCACGCAATTTGGACATATTGAAAGATACGCCTCCTCCAATAGAGGAAAGTTTCATGGCAGAATCAATAGCATAACCAATACCATTTAGGTTGTCGCCTACTTCATCCAAAAAGCAGGATACCAGTTCGCCGGAGCGTTTTTTACCTGCGTTCAAGAAAGTTGGTGTTGCAGGTTGATATTCTTGACTGATCAGCAGTTGGGCAAACTCTTTGGCTTTAGGTTTGTCGTCTCTTCCAAGAAACAAAGCGATGGCTGCAATGCGGTCTTCGTATCTTTCCAGGAATTTTTCGCCAGAATCGTCACGCAATGCGTAACTCTGGAAAAATTTGAAAGCACTCATGAAGGATGGAAAACGGAATTTGTATCCGTAAATCAAGTCGTAAACTTCCTGCATCTCCTCAAATGTATACCATTGATAAAAATCAATATAGTATTCATTGTCAATAAGATAGTTGATTTTTTCCTTCAATGTATAGAAAAAAACCGTGTTCTTGTTGACATAGTCCAAAAAATAGGATCTAACCGCTTCCTTGTCTTTTTCAAGGCGGTATTCGTCATTTTCCTTAACCATGATTTCATTGTTAAGTAGGATCCATTTTTTTTCGATTACGACATTTTTCATGAGCGTGGTATTGATATATGTAAAAACAAAATATAATGTAGGCCTTAGATAAGTACGTCTTTGTCGTGGATAACAAAGACGTACTTGCGAAAAGTTTATCTAAACAGAATCTGTATTAAACTGCTTCAGCAATCCATTTATTCAATTCTTCTGGTTTGAATCCGATCACACGTCCAACCTCTTCTTCTTGGTCCAATACGATTACCGTAGGCAAAGAACGTACACGGAATCTCGCTGCAACTTCTGGCTGGTCAAAAGCATTGATTTTTTCATAATCGATGCCTTTTCTGTCTAGATAGTCAGAAACCATGTTGCAAGGTGCACAATCCTGCTTTTCAAATTTGATAAATCTTTTCATAGTTACTATTTAAATTAGGTATGTGAAATAATTAATTTACTAGCCAAGCGATTCGATTAGGAGGTTGCTCGGTGTACAAAGTTGCGTTTTATTGACAAGAATTTCGAGTGCACTTATCCACCATGTGTTGATAAAAACCTGAGGCCTAAGAATAGATTTTTTGTTAAATATGATAATGTCCATCCATTCTTATAAATAGGATATAACTAAATGATTTTCAAATATTTATTTAACGTTAAAATTGAATAATCCTATTGGATGGTAAATTGTGATGTGGATAACTGCTCCTAGTATAAATGAGTGTGCATAAACTGGAATAAGCATTAAAAAAACCTCTTGATGTTGATAATCAAGAGGTTTGACATTGATGGAGGGAATATTGGAAAATATTGACAATTTGTTAATTTATTGTTAACCAAAATATTGGTGGTTATTACTTTCTGGATTAGAGTGTCATTTGTGTTGTTAATATTCCTTTTTTATTATTTTTTGTTTAAATCGATGGGATGAAGAACTAATTTAAGATTTTTGGATGCAACAACCCAAGCTGCGCGCCTACCAATATTGTTGGTATTATACTTGATCCAGCCATATCCATCATCTCCCCAGTTGGTACCCCAACTATTACGCATTAGCCATGCTTGTTTATCATCGTCCCAACCGACGATCATTACTGCATGGTTGGTAACAGGATTATTGTAGTCGCTTGCTGTTTCAAAAAAAACGCCTCCGCCTCCGTAGTTTTGTAATAGAGGTGTCGCATTTATACTTACGGCGATTGGTCCATATTTGCATATTGCTTCTTTTATTTTATCAACGGCGGCTATTTTGTTGATATCACCACTTGGATCAACAACGCCCCAATCGATAAGTTTTATAAATGCACTGGATGGTATGGGTGGACAAGGATGATCCGTGCCGTTATCAGGGGCATCTGCTTCGTTCATGATTTTTGTCCCCGTATTTTCTAACCAGTTAAATGCCTGGTAAGTGAAACCACCGCTACAGCTGCCGGCGCCAGAGCAGGCTAATATTTGTTTCTCGCTTAGGTTGACCGTCGAAGGATTAGAAATATTGTTGATGCGTATGTAACTGCATTCAATAGGGCCTATCGCCGAATAAGTCCAACAGTTGCCACATTTTTGAGAACGAACGTCTGGGACTAGCTTATCATTTCTCGCGTCATATTTTTTCTGTGTGGGAGATGGTTTTATTTTGAAATTTTTCAAAATGGCAATTACTTCAGGAGCTGCTGGTGATATGGCGTTTTCACCGGTGATTTGGGTCAATTTTAATTCGCTTACTCCTGTGTTGGCTACTTGGAAGCCTAGATTTTTGGACGAGATGAACTGGCGCTGTTTTTCCAATGTCGATTTAAGTGCCGGTGAGGCTTTAAGCTCGCTTATTTGATATACCTGTCGCAAATTCTTAATTTGGAAAGGTTGAGCTTTTGTCGCAGCAACAAATATAGTTGCCACAAAAAACAAAATTGCTTTGAGCGTTGGTTGAGGTTTCATTTGATGTTTATTTAATGGTTATAGGAAATTGCTTGGTTTTGCTATCCTTCGGATAGGGTTTGTTGAAGGGCTGGACGTAAATAAAATTTAAGGTTGTTTGTCCCTTCTCAATAGCTTGAAACTTGAAATGCTGAATACCGTCGCTTCCATCTTTTCCTCCTGGCTGATTCTCAAAAGTCTGACCTAAATAGTGAACATTTTTTTCAAATGAACTATCAGCAAGTTGCCATGAAAATCCTTGGCCTACACTTGCATTTAGATCGATGGTAAAACTGTCTTTGTTATTAACAACCTTCGAGTTGCTGTCCATAAGGGATAATTGTACCGTTTTAGATTTATTGTCTTTGGTATTGGTTGTATTACAAGCAACTAAAAATGTTATGATCGTTAGCAAAAAGCTTACATGTATATTTTTCATCATTAATTTGATTTTGGTGTAGTAAGGGATCCGACGAAAAACAAAATTTCTACAAAAAGCTATTACGGTATTAGGTCAAATTGGTTTAGGCAAAAACAGCAAATTTTAATTAAAATTATACTAAAAAAACAGAATTGCAAAAACTCGAAAAAATAATTTTAGGCGAGAGCCACAAGCAATCTTTTTAGACAAAGTATTTTGGTCTATAATTGACAAAACACCAAGATTTTTGAATGCTATAATCAAAAATCTTGGTGTTCCTATTGTGTTAATGTTAAGAGACTTCCTTCTTATTTTTTTAACCCACTAATCAAAATTGTGATCATGTTGTTTTCCAATACGGAAGCGTCAACCTGCACTTTAGAACGGTGCCATGACTCTATTCCGTACACCGCATGAAGCAAAAGCCATACTGTTGCGGGTACATTGATCGTGTCTTTTATTTCACCTTCTTCGATCCCTTTCGTAATGATGTGATTGAGGCGTTTGCGGTATTCGTGCCTCAATTGACGGAATTCTGTTAACTCTGGATTTTCCAGATGGTGCCATTCCCTGTTGGCAACGAAGTTGTTGTTGAAATTGTCTACCATCTGTCGTATCTGAAAACGAAGTATGGTTTCTACTTTCTGTAAACTTGTTTGATCATTTTCCTCCACTGACGTCATGAAATCGTTCATCAAAGTGGTAATCCCGAAGCAGATGTCTATCAACAGTTCGCTTTTAGAATCAATATGGTTGTACAAGCTTGCAGCCTCGATGCCGACCTTTTCTGCTAGATCGCGCATACTCGTTGCTTTGTAGCCTCTTTCCCTGAATGATTCCGCTGCTGCGGTCAATATGACATCTTTTCTACTTTCGTCCTTAGCTGTTTTAATTCGTGCCATATTTGCAAATTTACATTTAGAATTGTGAAAAAACTAACAGAGAATACGCATTTAGGAATTTATTGTAATTTCGGCAAGTCCCTCAAAGTCTATTGGTTGTGAATGATATTAAGAACGAAAAAAACAATGATTTGTTACTGGAAAAAATTTTTTCGGGTAAAATAATCATGGATTACAAAGATATTGACCTACGTCAAAAACTAACAACCATTATTCAAAAATTAATTGATCAAGATTTTACGGGTCTGGTTCAATTGTTATACAAAATAGACGTATCGGAGCAAGCTCTGAAATCAAAGTTAAGAAATGCTCCATTAGAACAATCCGCTAACGTTATTGTAGATGCTATATTGGAGCGTTTGTCAGAAAAGAACAAGACCAAGGATTCCTTTCATTTTGATGTGGACAACATTCCGGAAGATGAGCGCTGGTAAGAACAAATCGGCAGTTAGTTAGCTCGTAATCAGTCATTTAGACAGTTTTTTGTAAGGTTTTATGACAAGATTTCCGATTTTGTAATAATGTATGGTTTTTGAAAACTACAATACATCTGCTTAGGCAGTCAAGTATAAATTAACATAAAAATCATTCTTACTTATATATGAACTTAAATAACTATACCGTAAAAGCCCAGGAAACCATCCAAGCTGCACAACAAGTTGCTTTCAATGCGGGTAATCCCAATATTGAAACAGAACATTTGTTGGCGGCACTTTTGGAAGACAAGGATAGTCCTGTTGAATTTTTACTGAAAAAAAATAATGTCAATATTTCCTTTGTGCAAACAAAGACAAGGGAAAGTATTGACAAGCTACCTAAAATAAATGGTGGTGATCCAGCTCAGTCCATCGGACGTGACTTGAATAATGTTTTGCTAAAAGCGAACGCAGAACTCAAACAGTTCGGTGACGAGTTTGTCAGCGTGGAGCATTTGTTATTGGCGATTGTTGCTGGTTCGGATAATTCTGCCAAGATTTTGAAAGATGCTGGTGCAACCGAAAAAGGTTTGGTGGCAGCTATTAAGGATTTGCGTAAAGGATCAACTGTCAATTCCCAAACGGGAAGTCAACAGTACAATTCCTTACAGAAATACTCCAAAAATCTCAATGAGTTGGCTCGTAACGGCAAGCTTGATCCGGTTATTGGACGTGATGAAGAGATCCGACGCACTTTGCACATATTGTCTCGCCGTTCCAAGAATAATCCGATATTGGTAGGTGAGCCAGGTGTTGGTAAGACAGCGATTGTGGAAGGTTTGGCTAATCGTATTATCAATGGCGACGTACCTGAAAACCTAAAATCCAAAATCATCTACGCCCTTGATATGGGACAGTTGATTGCCGGGGCTAAATACAAAGGCGAATTTGAAGAAAGGTTGAAAGGTGTGGTAAAAGACGTAGCGGAAAGTGAAGGCGAAATCATCCTTTTCATTGATGAAATACATACGTTGGTCGGCGCTGGTGGTGGAGAAGGTGCGATGGATGCTGCTAATATCTTAAAGCCCGCCTTGGCTCGTGGTGAATTGCGTGCTATTGGGGCAACGACTCTCGCCGAATATCAAAAGTATTTTGAAAAAGACAAGGCATTGGAACGTCGTTTCCAAAAAGTTATGGTAGATGAACCTAGTGTGGAAGATGCCATTTCTATTTTGCGTGGTATCAAGGACAAATATGAAGCACATCACCATGTTCGTATTAAGGATGAAGCCGTTATTGCCGCTGTTGAATTATCGAACCGTTATATTTCTGATCGTTTTTTACCTGACAAGGCAATTGACTTAATGGATGAAAGTGCAGCCAAATTGCGTTTAGAAATGAACTCCATGCCAGAGGAATTGGACGAGTTGGAACGCAAAATCCGTCAGTTGGAAATTGAACGTGAAGCGATTAAACGCGAAAGCGACGAAGCTAAGCTGAAAGAGTTGAATACCAACTTGAGTAATCTCATGACGGAAAGGGATACCTACAAAGCGAAATGGCAGTCCGAAAAGGAATTGGTCGAACAAGTACAAACGGCCAAGTCCAATATCGAACAACTGAAAACGGAAGCGGATCGCGCAGAACGTGAAGGTGATTACGGTAAGGTTGCCGAAATCCGTTATGGTAAAGTAAAGGAACAAGAAGAATTAGTTGAAAAATACTCCCAACAATTACACGAAAGTACCGAACGTCGTTTGTTGAAAGAAGAGGTTGATGCGGAAGATATTGCGGAAACAGTAGCTCGTGCGACGGGAATTCCTGTTAGCCGCATGCTACAGAGTGAAAAGGAAAAATTGTTGCATCTGGAAGACAATCTTCATGAACGTGTAATTGGTCAGGAAGAAGCAATTACCGCTGTCGCAGACGCGATACGTCGTAGTCGAGCAGGATTAAGCGATCCAAATAAACCGATTGGTTCGTTTATATTCTTGGGAACAACCGGTGTTGGTAAAACAGAATTGGCAAAAGCCTTAGCGGAATTTTTGTTCGATGACGAAACCATGATGACACGTATTGACATGAGTGAATACATGGAAAAGGAATCCACTTCTCGATTGATCGGTGCGCCTCCCGGATATATTGGATATGATGAAGGTGGTCAGTTGACGGAGGCTGTTCGTCGCAAACCGTACAGTGTTGTTCTTTTTGATGAAATAGAAAAAGCGCATCCTGATGTTTTCAATACATTATTGCAAGTTTTGGATGATGGTCGTTTGACCGATAACAAAGGTCGTACAGTGGATTTCAAAAATACCATTATCATCATGACTTCCAATCTGGGTAGCGGATTGATACAAGAGGCTTTTGAAACTAACCCTGACAATCCGGATCTAGCTGAAGAAAAAGCGAAAGCTGATGCAATGGACTTGTTGAAACGAACTATGCGTCCAGAGTTCCTAAATCGTATTGATGAAATCATCGTATTCCACCCATTGTTGAAAAAAGAAATCAAAAAGATTATCCGCATTCAATTGAATGGTTTGAAAAAGATGGTAGCAAAGAATGGTATCGATCTAGAGTTTACTGATTACGTATTGGATTACTTGTTGGACAATGGTTACGATGCACAATTCGGGGCTCGTCCATTGAAAAGAGTTATCCAAAGATCCATTGTCAATGAATTGAGTAAAAAAATATTGGGTGGCGACATCAATAGCCAACATCCAGTATTGGTGGACGTTTTTGATAATACGGTTGTGTTCCGTAACGAAGACGATAAAAAATAATATGGTTTTTTGAGATAGGGTGTTTTGAATAGGTGAGAGGCTCTCCATTTGGGGAGCCTTTTTCGTTGCATGTGTTTTCCCGTTACTTTTACGTATGCAAAACGAGGTATCATTTTCCACTAGGTTAGGGACAATTATAGGCAAAAAAGACGCAGGTTTGATTCGGATATTGGGCGTTCCTTATGCTAAAGCTGCACGTTATGAAATTCCAAATCCTATAGAATCTTTTTCCAAACCATTTGAAGCTTTTTCTCTTTCCGCTGCGCCTCCCCAAGTATATTCTCCTGTATTGGAAAAAGTATTGGGTGTTGATATTCTTGATTCATTACGGACTAGTGAAGATTGTTTGCAGTTGTCTATTACGATGCCGGATATTGCTCCGGTTACATCGCGTTTGCCTGTTATGATTTGGATATATGGCGGCTCTTATTCTTCGGGAGCAGGCGATGCTAGTGTTTACAATCCAGAATTATTGGTGCAAGAGCAGCAAGTTATTTTTGTGAGTATCAACTATCGATTAGGTGTATTGGGATTTCTCGGGGGATTTGATGATCGACCTGCAAATCTTGGTATTTTGGATATATTGGAAGCTATTCGTTGGGTTAAAAACAATATTGTAGCTTTTGGTGGAGATGCAGACAATATCACACTATTTGGCCAATCGGCCGGAGGTGATGCTATCGCCCATTTAATGCTCGTGGACGGAATGGAAAATCTCGTTCGAAATGTCATCATACAAAGTGCACCTCTAGGAATTAGAAAAAATCGCCAGAAAATGACGGAAAAAATGATTTCCATGATTAAGGATCTGACTTCAGAAGCACCACTTAACGATATATTGAAAAGACAGGAAAATATCAACCTAACCATGCCAAGGAAATTTGCTTTGAAAGGAGGGATGCCTTTTGGTGTCCAATATGGTTATTTTCCTTTTCCTAAAGAAGAAAATATTGTCGAAACTTGGAGAAACAATGCGAAGCATTTCAATATTTTGATGGGATATACGGATGAGGAAACTTCTTTATTTGCCCCATTCATAAAACCTTTGACTTCGTTGGACAAAATACCTTTCTTAGGAAAATCACTAATAAAATATTTTGTCAAAAAAACAACGGACATTGTTTATCGAAAACCAGGAAATGAATTTGCGAAAGAAATGGCAGAGAATGGCGCCAATATTTATCTCTACCATGTTTCTTGGGGTGCTAAAAATGAATTTGGTGCGACACATACCATAGATATTCCTTTGTTGTTTGGCAACGAAAATACTTTCAAGTCAGCCAAACTATTAGAAGGTATCTCGTGGGAGAAGCAATATGAAGACGGTAAAAAACTGCGAGCAATTTGGGGACAATTTGCTAAAAGCGGATCTCTCAAAGATGAAAATATAAAAGGACTGATTTCGATTAAAAAAGTTGAATAGTCTGTCGTGTCTTTAAAGAAAAATAAAAGATTGCTTCGTCATTTTTCCTCGCAGAGACGCTAAATAGTGCTTATTTAAGCCTCCTCATCAAAATAAAGATGCAACTTGTCTTGTAGCTGTTTGGGTAACCCAATACGTTCAAATGTTTTGGAATCAACAAAGAATAAGGTGACCTCACTTTTGTTGAGAATTTTGCCTTCTTCATTCAAAATCTGGGAATGGAAGACAATTTTGTGGGTAGGCATTTCTCGTACTTGTGTCTTGATGGTCAGGAGTTCATCATATTTGGCTGGACGAAGATATTTGATATGAATGTCAACGACAGGCATCATCACTCCAGACTCTTCCATCTCTTTGTAACTATATCCCAATGAACGAATCGCTTCCACACGAGCAACCTCCAGATACATGGGATAATTGCCGTAATACACAATTCCCATTTGATCCGTTTCCGCGTATCTCACTCGGATTTCTGTTGTCGATTCGAACATGTCTGCCAATTATTTTGCACAAGTTTACGGTATTATTTGCAAGAAAACCTTTCCTCCTTTGTATTTTTAGGATATAAATAACCCAATATGGAATACAGAAAGTTAGGAAAATCGGATTTGGAAATTAGTAGGATTGGCTATGGTTGTATGTCTTTGAAAAATGAGGAAAAAGAAAATGTTCGTCTTTTACAGACGGCATTGAATAGTGGTATCAATTACTTCGATACGGCAGATATCTATGACAAAGGTGCTAACGAGACTGTTGTCGGGAAAGCTTTTAAAGAAAATAGAAACAAAGTAATATTGGCAACCAAAGTTGGTAACGTATGGAAAGAAGACGGTAGTGGATTGGACTGGAATCCTTCCAAAAAACATATTCTGGATGCTGTGGAAGGCAGCCTAAAAAGATTGCAAACCGATTATATCGACTTGTACCAACTGCACGGCGGAACGATTGAGGACAATATCGACGAAACAATAGAAGCATTCGAGCTACTGGTCCAACAAGGTAAAATACGCTATTACGGTATTTCTTCCATTCGTCCTAATGTAATAAGGGAATACGTGGCAAAATCCACATTTTCTAGTTTGATGGTGCAGTATAGTCTTTTGGATAGAAGATCTGAAGAGACTGTTTTACCATTAATGGAAAAAAATAATATTGGTGTTGTTGTGCGTGGGTCGTTGGCGAGTGGACTGTTGGTAGACAAACCGAGCAAGGATTATCTCGGACATAGTACAGACGCGATAACTCAGATACAAAAAACAATAGCGGAAATATCTTCTCCGGGACGTGATGCCACCGCAATAGCGCTCCAATATATATGGAATAATCCTGCTGTAACTTCTGCAATCGTGGGAATAAGAACTATTGCGCAATTGAAAGATGCATTGGTTGCTTTGGAGTCTCCTGCCTTATCCGAAAATGAAATCCACAAACTAAAGGAAGCTGCTCCAGCTTTGACTTATACGCAACATATATAGTTTGGATAAGGTATATTAAGCTATTCCCAATATCTCTTTTGCCAATTCTATGGTGCGTATATCTCCTGTGTATTTGCCATGTTCATCCGAGAGTTTAACAGTTGGCGTCCAATGCATATCCGGCATAGCAACAGCGGTAAGTTTCATGACGATATTCATGGGCGTGAGTCCGACATCATTGGTAAGATTAGTGCCGATTCCAAATGAAATACCGATTTTGTCTTTGCAGGCCTCTGTGATGAGTTGCACTTTTTCAGGATTGAGTGCATCAGAAAATATGATCGTTTTGAACAAAGGGTTAATATTCATGGATTTGTAATGTGCGATTGTCTTATTGGCAAACACAATCGGATCACCACTGTCATGTCGTACTCCATCGAAAAGTTTGGCGTATTTTTTATTGAATTGTCTAAAGAAAACCTCTGTTGTATAAGTATCGGTTAGTGCGATACCCAAATCTCCTTGATACACTTTTATCCAACTCTTAAGGCTGAATGCGTTGGCAACTTTGTAACCATAGCGTGCCCCATGAAACATGAACCATTCGTGTGCGTGCGTGCCGATAATCCTGGTATTGTGTAGCATGGCAAGATGCACGTTGCTTGTTCCCACGAATCCTCTATGGTCATAATATTCCATCAAGGTTTGCATGACGATACGGTGTACCTGATAGGAGTGACGTCTTCTTGTTCCAAATTCCGCTACTGTTACACCCCATTTTTCGTAGAGATTCATTTTCTCTCTCGTCTTTTCTTTTACTTCCTCATCACTGATGCGTTGTAGGTGATTGAATTTGTAAAAAAGTTCGCTTATTAAAGACAAAAGGGGAATTTCCCATAAAATTGTTCTGTACCAATAGCCTTGCACTTTCACTTCGAGTTCCGAACCATTTTGGATAATTTCCACTTCTGATGGGTCATAGTGGTAACCCCCTAAAAAGTCAATATAAGCTTGGTTGAGATAAGGACATTTTTCAGCAAGGAAAATTTTTTCTTGTTTGGTTAGCTGTAGCTTCGCCATACTGTTGACATGCTTTCTTAGCTCATCACCAAAACCGTCCGGGAACGCATGCTTTCCTCGGTTGATGAATTGATATTGCGTTTTGACATTGGGGTACAGTTTGATCACCGCACATTGCATCGTGAATTTGTAAAAGTCGTTGTCCAATATAGAAACAAAACTGAAGGGGAACTGTTTTTCCATAATTGAAAGCAATATACATTCTTTTGCATGTATTTCGTTGCAAACTCCTATTTTTGAAATTGCATAAAACACGACTTGATGAAGGAGTTGATTTTGGTAAGGCACGCCAAAAGTAGTTGGGACAATCCCTCGCTAAAAGATTTTGATCGTCCCTTAAATGAAAGAGGAAAAAAAGACGTCATAACGATGTCGGAAAGATTGGCATCTCGCAATGTACATCCGGATCTGCTGATCGCAAGTCCGGCCAGACGTACCTTGACAACGGCCAAGGCTTTTGCTAAAACTTTGGAAATAAAAGCAGAGGAGATCGTCTTGGTGCCGTCCTTGTACCAAGCGCTTCCAGCGGAGTTTTTCCGTGTTATTAAGAACATCGACAATAGTAAAAACTGTGTCTTGATGTTTACGCATAATACAGGATTGACGGATTTTGCCAATGAACTGACTAATGTACATATTGACAACATACCTACCTGTGGTATCTTTGCCGTAAAGGCGGATATTGCTAACTGGAGAGATTTTGCAAAAAGCAATAAACAATTCTGGTTTTTCGATTATCCAAAATTATTACTCTGACCCGTTGTGCATTTAGGAAAATAATTAGAGAAAATAAGAGATTGCTTCGTCATTCTTCCTCGCAATGACGGACATTTTTGTTGAAATGCGATAGCAGT
>QFOI01000107.1 GCA_003241175.1 Pseudopedobacter saltans | reverse complement strand
GCTAATATTTACCTTGCACACTATATAGTTGAACCTTGACATAAATGGATAACTTTCCGAGGGGCGAAGCGTTTCTCTTGTTCCAATCAATACAGGATCGGCGTTAAAGCCTTGATTTCTAAGTGCAGCAATAAGCAGTAGGTTGATATCGGCTGTATTGCCTTTCTTGTTTTTCCAAGTTTGTCTAAGTGTTTGCGATTGATAGTACCCTCTATTTTTACTACAAGTGTAATTGTCTCTTACATAATTGTAAATGCTTTTTAATTTACTCAACGTGTCTTTTTCTTTTACACTAGATGCTAAGTCATCACTTAAAAATCCGTTGGATGCACTGATATTTTTCCCGAAACTTTCGTCGTCCAATAATTCCTTGGCAACCTCCGACCAAGACCTTTGGTAATTCTTTATGGGCATGTTGGGTAGTTGGATAGATGCTATCTGAAAATTAAAACAAGAGATATAGTTCTGTAGTGTTGAAATATAGTTTTCACTTTTCAGGGAAGGAACATCCGCCATTCCCCAAGTCCGGTCAACTGCTTTGCTTTGGATATTGATTGTTTCACTAGCTTGAGTGCCGTTTTGAACTAATATGCTGTAATATTGGTTTGTCGCTACGGCTGTGTCGAAATCAATTGCTTTATATCCCTGCCTTGACATGGTAAAATTGAAAATCTCTGGCATGGTAATATGAAATTCGGACCACACACGAGGATAAGCTCCCTGAAAATACCAATCGTCCATATCCCAGAATCGTGGACTCACCTTCTTATAGTGAAATTCGATAATGGAACCTTCCTTTATGTTGGGAAACGTAAATTTCATAGTAGTCCAGTTGCCCGATACTTGTTTGAAAATGCTGGCTTTATCTACCTTTACAGTTTCTATTTTCCCATTTTCAAGATTGTATGTTGCTGCTTCCAACAATGTTAGCTTTTCGTAATCATTGGAAGATTCTTTCGTTGGCGTGTACAAAGGAATTTCAATAGTGGCGACATCACTAAAAGCTTTTTTGTTGAGAAGTCTAATACGACAGATTCGTTCTTGTATCAAAGAGAAAAAACTTTGTGTATTGCCTTCGTAATAAACATTGCCTTTGTCAAATAGGTAAACTGCATCGGCAGAGGAATCAACTTGGTAAACGGTTGGGGCAAATTCGGATATATCCACTTTCCCAAATTTAATGTTGGGGCGAATTGGTGCTGAAATGGCCATGAAAGAGCATGCCAAAAGGACAGCAGTCGATAGTAAACGTCTCATTGTTAATTTTTGTTTTAAAAGGTCTTTTTCTGTAAGCTTTTAAGTTTTATCGAAGATAGTTTTTCTTTTAATTGGTTTTATTTTTTGAAAAAAATTATCTTTTGCTTGCAATCAATAAGTTAAGGTCAGTGTATTTCATGCCAAATCTTTCACTAATGTAGAAATTAGTAAGGTGGCCTTTGTATAGGTAAACGCCACTACGCAGATTAATGTCCGCCCAAATCATGGATTCGAAACCGCCTTCGTCCCCAATCTCAATAAGCATCGGCATCAATACATTGCTGATAGCTTGGCTAGCTGTGCGAGCAAATCCGCTGTTGATATTGGGTACACAATAGTGGATCACATCATGTTTGGTATAAACAGGATTTTGCAAAGTTGTGGGAACACTTGTTTCGAAACAACCTCCACGGTCAATGCTGATGTCGATAATCACACTCCCTGGTCGCATACGGGCCACCATCTCTTCCGTGACAATGATGGGTGTTCTACCTTTTTCCGAACTTAGAGCGCCTACGGCAACTTCACAGGTTTTTAATTGTTTTGCCAATATGTTGGGTTCTATTACACTGGTCCAAAGACGAGCGCCTAGATTATTTTGTAAACGCTTGAGTCTGTAAACATTATTGTCGAAAATCTTGACAGACGCTCCCAAAGCCAATGCTGTTCTGACGGCATATTCGCCCACAACGCCTGCGCCAATGATGATTACTTTGGTAGGAGGTATGCCACTAATGCCACCCAGCAATACACCTTTACCACCATTCTCACAGGCAAGATATTCTCCTGCAATTAACATGGCGGCACTTCCGGCAATCTCACTCATGGTACGGACGATGGGATAGGTGCCGCTATCGTCTTTTAGGTCTTCAAAAGAAATCGCTGTTATCTTTTTCTTGGAAAGTTCTTCTAGTGTACGCTTGGTAAGTGATGCGTGATGCAAGGGAGACATGATGATCTGTCCAGGTTTGAATAAGGGCAACTCTTCTTCCAGTACAGGCGCACTCTTTATTAAAATAGGGCATTGGTACACTTTTTCTCTATCGTAGACAATCTGAGCACCAGCTTCACTAAAATCCTTGTCGGAATACCGACATCCTTCTCCTGCTTTTGACTCAATCAATACCTCGTGTCCATTGTTGACCAATACGTTCACCGCTTCAGGGATCAACGCTACTCTATTTTCCAAAAAATCGGTCTCGTTGGGGATGCCAATACAGAGGCGTGCACTTTTAGATTTGATGTACAATGTTTCTTCTTGTGTTTCGAAACGAATAGAGGGGTCAATGATGGGCATTGTTTGGTTTGACATGGTTATTGATTGGATGATGAAAGTTTGGATTCCAAACCTCTTTTGTTATTGTCTTGAAGGGAAAAATAAAGATGCAATGTATTTTCGGGGAACAGTTCTGGTGCTATTTCCGGCCATTCGATTAGACTTAGGCTTGCATTTTCTATGGCATCCAGCACGCCGGCATTTATGGCTTCTTCGGTATCGCCCAATCGGTACAAGTCAATATGGCAAATATTTCCAACCGTTGCACTTTCGTATTGGTTAATGAGTGCAAATGTAGGGCTGCTGATATTGTCCGTCGATTCCAATACGGATTGGCAAAGCGCTCTTACAAATGTCGTCTTACCGACTCCCATATCTCCATGTAGCGCCCAGATATGCTGTGCCGAAAACGCTTTCCAAATAGACCGAGCTACATTTTCCACCTCATTCAGATCATATTCCACCTTCATACTGCAAATATCCGTTGAATTGTGCATTTGTAAAACAACAAAATATAAACGTTTGATGAACTAGTTTTGCAAGCAAATGAAAACAATCTTGAAAGGGAAGATGCCTCAATTGAATGCGACGATGATCGTATATGCCCAAGATGGTACCGAACTCCATTTTCCATCGGACAACAAGTCTCTCCAGATTGGCGACCTGCTCTTATTGGAAAAAGAAAACCACATTCCTGCTGATACCAAAATACTGACTGGCGAAATAAAAGCGCAGAATGAAAGTGGCGAAATGAAAGTATTCGGACCTAAGGATATTGCTATTGGTGGTTGGTTTATTGTCGAGGGTTTGGCCAAGGGGTATGTTTTTGCAAAGGCAGAAGATAGCCTATTGGCTATCATGTAAAGTATAAATTTGATTTTTTGATGGATAAAATAGAGCCATGTCGAAAATAGTTTGTTTTGATTTTGGAAATACGCGCCATAAATGTGCGGTTTTTGAAGATAAAAATTTTCTGAAAGAAATTGTATTGGAGGATAGAGGCGTAGAAGCTGTTCTTCAGGTATTGAATAGCGAATTGCCCGAATATACGATATTGTCTTCCGTAGTCCACCATGATCCTGCTATCGAAACGCTTTTGGCGGAAAAGACAAAATTCCACAAAGTGTCTTATCTAAGCAAGATGGTGGTAGATACGCCATTTCCTACCAAAACCAATGTAGGTGCTGACAGATGGGCCTTGTTGTCCGCGGCCGCAGAGTTGTTCCCTAAGAAACATTGCCTAGTAATAGGTTTGGGGTCTTGCGTGACCTACAATTTTCTCAATAATATGGAAGTTTTTTTGGGGGGTAGTATTTCTCCAGGGCTGCATATGCGATTTAAGGCGATGAACGACTACACCGCTTTACTGCCGCTGCAAGAGCCTCAATGGAATATTCCATTGGTTGGATATGATACGCCCACCAATCTTTTGAGTGGGGTCATATTGGGTATGAGTAAAGAAATAGACGGAATCATTGATCTATACAAACAGAAATACAATAATCTACAGGTATTGATGACGGGTGGTGACATGCCATTCTTCTCCTCTCATCTGAAAAATGAAATATATGCGGATGCTCAACTTGTTTACAAAGGAATTTGGTCCATCGGTAAACTAAATTTGAATTTCTGAAACTACAAATCCATATTCCTTATGGCATTATCCTTTTTATTACTTTTGTCTGCGCATGAAAATTAAATGGTTGTTATATACTTTGGGTGTTTTGGTTGTTTTTGCCGCCTGCAAAAATGATCTGAGCGAAGTGCGTGCGCTGGATGTAAAAAATGCCAATATTGAAAAGGGAACGATGATCAACGCTTATATGAGTGTTGAGGGGAGAATACAATCCCATCTCACGGCTCCGGTAATGAATCGGTCAACGAGAGACTCCAATATGACCGAATTTCCTAAATCTCTAAACGTGTATCTATACAACGATAGTGGTACCAAGGTTGCAACCTACGTTTTTGCCAAATATGGCCGTTATGTTGGATCTCGTGACCTCGTTTTGCTCAAGGATAGTGTCGTTATCTACAATGACAATAAAGATACATTGCGTACATCTGAGCTCTATTGGGACAAACGTACCAATAAGCTATACACGTCCAAACAAGTATGGGTGCATCAAATGCTGCCCACTGAGCAATTCATCAATGCAAAAAGTGGGATGGAAGCTTCCTCAACCAATCTCAACAATCGTGTGTTCAATGATCCTCAAGAAGACAGCTTTTTGAGCTATGTGGAGGGTAGTCTCGGCCCAGGAGGCATGCATTAAGGATTTTTATTAGGGTAATCGTGTCAATAAATTGATCTTTTGTATTAATTTAGAGTTTATGTCACAGCAGACCGCTCTTATTGGGATTATCGTCACACTTTTACTCGTGCTTTTTTTTGCAGGAATGGAGATTGCGTTCGTCACTGCCAATAAGCTCAATATCGAGCTACGCAAAAAGCAGGGTAAATCTTCCGGAACAATCTTATCCAAATACAACGAAAGACCATCTAGTCTTGTAGGTACATTGTCAGCAGGACTTATTTTGTCCTTCATCATCTATGCATTGTTGTTTCAGGAATTGATGAAACAGTCAGTATGGCGACCGATACATCTCGAAAACGAATATCTGGTAGCGGCATTCAATTTTTGCATTGCGTTGTTGTTGGCTGTACTTTTTGGTCGTTTGTTACCCAGAACGATTTTTAGCCGAAACGATAAACTGCTCTATTTCCTGTCGCCTATAATGGATTTGTTTGTTTCCATATTGTCACCAATTGTCAAGTTGTTTTCTGCTTTGTCAAAAGGTATTTTGGTCTATCTTTTCAACATCAACAAGAATGCTTTGGAAAATTATTTTTCAAAGGCAAAAGTGGACCAGTTTTACCGTATTGGGAAAAGTATGAACGAAAACAACCCCACGCCGGAGGGCAATGCAAGATTGTTTGAAAATGCTCTGTCCTTAGCCAAAACAACCGTCCGCCAATGTCTTGTTCCCCGTACCGAGATTATTGCTGTTCCTGATACCATCACGATTGCGGATCTACGACAAAGGTTTTTGGATAAAAACGTTAGCCGCTTAGTTGTGTACAAGGAATCCATTGACAATATCATTGGCTATGCGCACCAACTAGACTTATTCAAAAAGCCTAAGGAATTGAGTGAAATTATTTTACCCGTTTTTATCGTGCCGGAATCGATGAATGCCATCAACTTGATGACTAATTTCAGTAGGGAAAGAAAAAGTGTGGCTTGGGTTGTAGACGAATACGGTGGTACGGCAGGCATAGTTACAATGGAAGATATCATACAGGAAATATTCGGAGATATTCATGATACGACATCAGTGAACTATCTAGTCGAAAAGAAACTTTCCGATCGAGAATATATTTTCTCAGGAAGGTTGGAGTTGGATTATCTCAACCATGAATATGCGTTGGATTTTCCAGCAAACCGTAATGCAGAGACGCTTTCGGGTTATATTATCAACCACAACAAGACCATTCCCAAGCTCAATGACCACATCATAATCGAAGATTACGAGTTTGAAATCCTCAATATCACGGATACTCGTATCGACAAGGTGCAGATGAAAGTCTTAAGATAAACAAAATTCATTTTGTTATAAGCCTCAGACTTTTAACTTTGTGCACCTAATATTAATAGCAGCAGATGTTAAATGAATTATTGAAACGAGGGGGCGATGAAGATACCGCAGAGATGTCATTCGTCGACCATTTGGAGGCGCTTCGCTGGCATATAGTACGTTCCATATTGGTCATCCTCGTCATAGCAGTTGTTATTTTTATAAAAATGAAGTGGGTAACTACGAACATATTGTTTGGTCCACTCAATGCAGACTTTATCAGTTATACAGGTTTTTGCAAATTTAGTCATTGGATACATGCTGGAGATGCATTTTGCCTTCCACCATTGGAAATACAGATGCAGGCAACGCAGTTTGGAACCCAGTTTATCAGTAGTTTTACGATTGCCATTTTAGGGGGATTTATTATTGCTTTCCCCTATGTATTTTGGGAATTCTGGCGTTTTGTCAAACCAGCTTTAAAACCCAACGAGCTTAAAAACACGCGTTTTGCCATTTTTTGGGTTTCCTTCTTTTTCTTTATCGGAGCGGCATTTGGATATTTCGTCTTGAGTCCATTTACTTTTAATTTCTTGGCAAACTATTCGATCAGTGACAAGAATTTTATTAAGACTATTCCTACTTTGGATGATTATATTAGCAACATTACCAATATCATATTGGGTTGTGGTATCGCATTTGAAATGCCTGTATTGGCATTTGTATTGACCAAAGTTGGATTGATAACGCCTAATTTCCTAAAAACTTACCGCAAATATGCATTGGTAGTTATTTTGGTTGTTGCGGCGGTTATTACCCCAAGTCCAGACTGGATAAGTCAGATGTTGGTGTTCATTCCGTTGTTCAGCTTATACGAACTAAGTGTGATTGTTTCCAAAAAAGTCTACAAAGAAGAGTTGCAACGTGAAAAAGAAGAATGGAGCTAGCAATGAATAGTCCTAATCCTCTTTTGAAAGAGAGGACTTTGAAATCGTTTTAGGAAAATAATTAGAGGCAATGAAGGATTGCTTCGTCATTCTTCCTCGCAATGACGCTTAATTTGGAAAATACTGACAAAAATTAGCGTCATTGCGAACGTAGTGAAGCAATCTATGGTTAAATGACCAACGGCTATATTTTGTATCTCAACTTTAGTTGGAAAAATAACCCATCGTAAAATCTTCATCCGTCAATTGGTCTTCTGCTTTTTTCAATAATAGTTCTGCTCTTTCGACTTTTTCAGGATCTACAAAAAGCCTTACACCGCCATTGGCGATATTCCACATCGGCATAATGGTGCTGACGTTTTCATCTTGTAGATAACATTCGATATCGTTGTCTTCCAACAATCCTTTAGCGATATTGGCAGGAATGTAATTGTTGTATTGTCGTATTTCGATGAAATCCATATGACTGTTTTCCTATAAAGTTAGGAAAATTAGATTAGCTATTTGGATACTAAACATTAATATTCCCATATTTTTCTTGGTGTTTTTTTCTGTTCGTGGATATCACTACCACTGATGCGATCCCAAAATCTACAGCCTACGATTTGTTCCATATCGTAAGTATTAACCAAATAATCTTCTATTTTTCCAGTCAATTCTTTATTGTCCATTTTGAATGTCCATAAGGAAAGCATTCCTTTGTTGTCTTCGGCCAATACACTTTTTACAAATGCATGCGGAACGGGGATATTGATCCCAAGTTTGTCATTTGGATTCCCTATCGTCTCAATGGCTGTCTGAAAATAAAATACAGGAGCGGTCAATACATATGTTTCCAATATTTCCTTCTTGGCGTTAAGAACACGGACAGCGTCTTCCAACTTTTTCCATAATCCTCTATTGAGTTTTGGATGTTGTGGAGACATATTGGACAACAAAAAAGTCTCACTATTCTGAATTTCCAATATGTCATTGTTGGCACTTCCGACAAGATGCCCTCTGTCGTAACCACTTCCTATGTATGCATTCAGCCCTGCTCGAAATCGGCGAGGA
Source organism: Pseudopedobacter saltans (assembly GCA_003241175.1). Classification (GTDB taxonomy): domain Bacteria; phylum Bacteroidota; class Bacteroidia; order Chitinophagales; family Chitinophagaceae; genus Rhizosphaericola. Next base: position 1,464 of record QFOI01000107.1, on the reverse strand, counting down.
ATTCTTATATCCGCTCTGAAATTGTTCATGCGTTCTGCTTCTTTGAGCAGATAGTCGTTGCGGTTGATAATTTCTATTGTCCATTTAGCTTGTCGAAAATACCATGAATAACCAATAGTAAAATAGCGTCCGGTTAGTATTTCGTCGCAAACAGGTGCTCCATAGCGAAGCTCAGGTTGCATAAAAAAAGGGTTGTCCATAAGGCTGAAATTTTAAAGTTTAGGGTTGTAATTTTAACCCGTTGTGCATTTGGGTACTTATCCTAGTTAATGTTTTACATTTTTTGAAAACCTCTCCCTAACCCTCCCCTTGAGGGGAGGGAATAAGGGTGGGGGTTTGTCCTAGTTGCGAGAAAAACCTCAATATTTTATGTCATTACCAAAAGAAAAAGGAAAGAAATCTCTATTTTTCCCTAAATGCACAACGGTTAATTTGAATATAAAGTTACAATCAACCAATTTCAGCAACAATAGTGATTAACCACTAATCGACCTTACTTTGCTTCTCTATCAATCATTCAAAATTCCCACCAATTCCTCATGCAAAATGCCGTTAGACGCAATGATGCCGGGTTGGTATGGGCTGTATGGTTCACCTTTCAGATTCGTAACTTTTCCGCCTGCTTCTTCCACGATCAGGTAACCTGCTGAACTGTCCCACGCATTCAGATGATGCTCGTAGAATCCGTCAAAACGTCCACAAGCTGTCCAACAAAGATCCAATGCCGCACTACCTAAACGACGAACAGCGATACCTTTTCGGATAAATCTTTCGAAAACTGGAAGTGGTCCATTAGGTTCGTTCAGATATTGGTAAGGGAAACCGGTAACCAAACAACTTCTTTCCAGATTGGACTGTTTGCTTACTTGTATCTTTTTGTCATTCAATGTTGCGCCGAGTCCTTTTTCTCCAAAGAAAAATTCGTTCATAAAAGGATTGTAGACCGCTCCCATCAACATTTTGCCTTCTTTTTCCAATCCAATAGAAACGCAGCATATTGGGATGCCTTGCGCATAGTTAACCGTACCGTCGATAGGGTCAATGATCCATTTGAAAGTAGATTCCTGAACGATTTCGCCCGATTCTTCACTCAACAAAAAATGGTCAGGAAAAGACTGTCTAATAACTTCGAAAACGGCTTTTTCGGAAGCTTTGTCCGCCTCGGTCACTGGATTGTTGACACCGTCTTTGTTTTCGATATGATGTTCTTTATTGAAATAATGTACTGCTTGTGCTGCTCCAGCTTTTGCAGCAGCGATCAAGGTTTCTTTTAGGTTTTCCATGGGGTAAATATACCGTAAGGCAAATTGTTTTTCCAAGAAAAGCTTATCAATTCTATGTTATACTTTCGGTCTGGTCTATTTTTGCAGCAATGCAGTCCGACAATATGAAATGGCAGGAATTTGCCAATCGACTTTTGAAAGTGTACAAACATAGAGCAAAGCTTGCCAAAAGGCAGGGAAT
>QFOI01000684.1 GCA_003241175.1 Pseudopedobacter saltans | reverse complement strand
ATCATTCTTAATTTAAGCTATTTGTAGTTACGAATTACAAATTTACTCAATTAAAATATCTGATTTTGTACATAAAGGCAAAGTCAAAACTTAAATAAGCGGCGTGCTTTTGCTTCTTTTCTTTGGTCGCTGATGTGGAAAGAAAAAAAGTTCTCTGCCAAATGAAAAATGGGGATAATGAATATCCCACGTAATATAGTCGCAACCTATTTGGCAAAATGAAGAAACGAGTTGTGTGACGGTGTATTTTGCCAAAGGGGATTGCTCCGCTTGAAAGCAAAAAGACTGCCCGACCATCGGGAGGATCTGTCTTTTTTCCGCCCGACTTTTTGGGTCGGACGGTGTTTTAATTTTTCGGTTTATTTAAGCCTACTTTTAAAGTTAATAATTTCTCGTGCATATCTGCTCAATATGCCTGTCTTACCTTATCGCTTTCAACGGGTGGGTTATGCTGATATTCTTTGTACCACCCAGTTTGCCGAATAGCTTTTTTAAGGTCAGTAAACTCAACCCAATTCCCGTTTTTATCTCTAATTTTCATTGTGTTGAATTTTAGCATTACCAAACTGATTTTCGATTTTACGCTCTAACAAGGTGTCGAGTATTTCCCACTCGCTGTCATACTCGGCTCCCTCAAAATGGTAGGTATCTGTTTCCTCGTCTAATTCATAGCTGTCAAAATCCTGGCTATCTAAGCAGACATCCGTAAGTGTATTGTTTTCAAATATTGCCTGACCATATACTAAGCATCCCAATTCCTCATAGTCTTGTGTGAAATTTACTTTGAAATGTTCGGCTAGCTGCTTAACGGCTTCCGTGTTTGGTGACCATTTTGTTTCATACTGGAATACGCCAGCACTTTCATTGTCCTGACTGATATTGTAGAAATAATCTCTGTGCGTGTCCTGTACGAAATCGGGTAATTGCCCGCAGTTGTCTTTCTGTTCCTGTTCAGCCATTGATTTGAATAGCTGTGTTATTTGTTCGATTGCTTCGGCTGTTCCCTCAAAAACAACCCAGTTGTTGCACCAATTAGCCATAATTATTTATCGTTTAAGGTTATCTGTAAAAATTTGTCACTTCCGAAAAGCAGGTGTATAGCCTGTTTTAGTTGCGGGTTACACTGTGTATCGTCTGTGTATTCAATCAGGCAGTGAATAGCGAAAATTGAATGGTGTCCGTCAAAAAAATGGTCTGTAAACCAGTGCGGACGTTTCCAAAGCGGTTCATTTTTGGCTACTCCTTTTTGTGCATTCTGCACAAGCCTGTACCAAAATTCAGCCGTGAAAAATCCCTTTTGATACCAACCCTCACGAAAGGCGGTTTCATTTT
>QFOI01000683.1 GCA_003241175.1 Pseudopedobacter saltans | reverse complement strand
CAATATTGGGGTGCTGACAGAAACAATTGGAATGCTGTTGCTTTTACTAATCCTAAATATCAAAATGTTAAAGACTATATAGACTCCATACATCAAGAAAATGCAAAAGTGATGATTTCTGTGTGGCCTTCTTTTGGAGGGAAATCAGAGATATATAAAGAACTAGAAAAAAATAAACTGCTTTATAATATGTACACATTTCCAGTACAGAAAAATGTCAAAGTTTATGACGCATTTAATCCTAAAGCGCGTGACATTTATTGGAAATATATGTACAACAATCTTTTCAAAGCAGGTATTGACGGTTGGTGGTTAGACGCTGTAGAACCTGTGCAGAAAAATATAATAGCAGGTGATCCTGATAAACAAGGACAAGAATTGGCTTACAAAGACAAAACTATAAATACATCCAATGTGCAAACGTATGCTGGTAGTTTCCAATCTATGGCGAATGCTTATCCTTTAGCAACTGTGCAGGGCGTCTATGATCATCAAAGAGCGGTAGAAAAAGACAAAAGAGCGATTATATTGACTCGCTCAGGATTTGTGGGGCAACAGCGCAATGCAGCTGTTCTATGGTCCGGAGATATTAATGGAACTTGGGCGGTATTGAAAGCACAAATTCCTGCGGCTATCAATATGAGCTATTCTGGGATGCCTTATTGGAATTCGGATATTGGCGGTTTTTATACGAGTAAGTTTTATCCAAAAGGCACTCAAGATCCTAAGTTTCAAGAACTATATATTCGATGGTTTCAGTTTGGTGTTTTCACCGCAATGTTGAGAGCGCACGGAACTAATATTGCTAGAGAAATATATCAATTTGGAAATCCGGGTGACAAGACCTTTGATATTTTACATCAATATATTAATCTACGTTATACATTATTGCCATACATCTATTCGCAAACTTGGCAAACAACAAAAACTTCTAAGCCTTTGATGAAAGGTTTGGCAATGAATTATCCTAATGATACTAAAGTGTATGATAATGCGAATGAGTTTTTGTTTGGTGAAAATATTCTAGTTTCTCCAGTTGCCGATTCTATTACGGAACTGAATGCATCAACAATAAAACACACAACATATTTGCCTATTGGTGACGATTGGTTTGACTCTTGGACTAATAAAAAATATAGTGGTGGTCAGGATGTAACACAAGATGTTAGTTTGGAACAGATTCCTTTGTTTGTAAAAGCTGGAACGATACTTCCGCTCGCTCCTGTAAAACAACATACTGATATTAAGTATTTCGATACACTAACTTTACATATTTACAGTGGAAAAAATGGTAGTTTTCAACTTTATGAAGATGAAGGCGATAACTACAACTATG
>QFOI01000682.1 GCA_003241175.1 Pseudopedobacter saltans | reverse complement strand
GTTCAATCTTTTGTATCGTTTTGTATCAGAAAGGACTATTGTTTGTAGTTGATTGGTTTGTATGTCTAAATAATAATTTATAACTCTACCTGAATACAATTTCGTTGTATCATTTTGTTCTGTTAGGACATCAGCTGTTGTATAAGCATAGGTCAAAGTGTCATCATTATTTGAAATAAAAGTTCCTTTCACCAAGTCTTGCCAATAATTTAGATATTTTAAAATTCCAATGGATTTTACAAAAGTTGTTCTTGTTATCCAGTAAGAAATCATACCTAAAATAGCCGATAGAATATATATAGAAACCATTAGGAAGAAAAAATGCTTATAAACATCTCTGTCTTTTAATGGAAGTTTTTCATTGGGATTTGGTAATTTATTGTTTGATAAATCGTTGAATGTATTCCATATCGTTTTGTAAGAAATAGAAGTCAACAAATCTAAATTTAGAATATTTTTTAAAATTAAGAAAATTGAAAAGGTAACAATCAGGATTCCAATGCTTGTTAGGATAGTCCAAATAAATCTTTCAAATAAATTCCCTTTATCAAATTCCTTTGAATACTCTCTTATAAAAAGAAATTTCCGGAAAATAATTCCCGGAAATAAGAATATCATTAAATAAACAATAGTATTTAACGCAATATTAAATTCCATATATTTAATTTACAACAATTGTTACTTCATCATTATTTTTTAAAATAATTTTATGTGGCTTATTATCATTGTCTGCTTTTAACTGTGCCACTGTTTTTTCTAACTTTTCTTTATCTTGAGGATCAGAGAATTTATCCATAAAGTCTTTGTTGAACAATGGATCTTCAGCAACTAAAGAAGCTGTCGTTTTAAATAGAGATTCTATCAAAAAAAACATATTATTAACAATTCTGACCATATTAGTATTTTTTTCCATTACAAATATATATACAAAAAGTTATCCACAACTATTGTTTGGCAATTATTTTTATTTTAACATCTCAAAAATAATTTGCTACGACGACAAAACTTGACGTATTAGAATCTTTCTCTCAATTATTTTTAAGAAATCACGCCACTTCCAATCAACTCATCATCGATATACCAAGAAGCAAATTGTCCTTCGGCAATCGCAGATTGAGGATTCTCAAATTCCATATAAAATCCATTTTCGAATTGATAAATCGTTGCTTTTTCCAAAGTCTGACGATATCTAATTCTTGCCATCACTTCCATAGATTCTCCGTTTTTCAATCTCAAATCCTCACGAACCCAATGAACTTCAGAATTATCAATTTTCAAAGCTTTTCTGAAAAGTCCGGGGAAACTTCTTCCTTCACCAACGAAAATGATATTATTTTCCAT
>QFOI01000106.1 GCA_003241175.1 Pseudopedobacter saltans | reverse complement strand
GCCATCACACCAGTCCTCAAACTTGTCAAGTCATATTTTGCAAATGAAGGAAGATTTAGCTCTGCGATGAACATTGTTGGCACACCGTACAATGAAGTACACTTATACTTTTCAACCATTTGCAAAGTTATCTCCGGCTCAAACGCCTCTGAAGGCACTACCATAGTCGCACCACAAGACGTACAAGCAAGATTACCTATAACCATTCCGAAACAATGATAAAATGGAACAGGAATACAGACACTATCCTCATGCGTATAATGCAGTCTACGTCCTATGAAATAACCATTATTTTGAATATTGTGATGGCTTAATGTAACTCCTTTAGGGAAACCCGTTGTCCCAGAAGTGTATTGAATATTAACAGGATCATCAAACTGAACTAATTCTTCTGCCTTTTGTAATTCTTCATCAGATACAACATCGGCTTTCTTGAGTAAATCATCCCATTCTGTATCCAAAAAACAGGAGTATTTTACTTCAGGACAACTACTTTTGGCACTTTTCCATAGTTCTTCATAAAAGCTAGTCTTAAAACTATTTGCGGCAATGAGCATCCTACAACCGGATTGGTTCAAAACATAAACCAATTCTTTTTCTCGATAGGCAGGATTAACATTAACCAAAACCAATCCAATCCTCGCTGTGGCATATTGGACTATTGTCCATTCGTATCGATTTGGCGCCCAGATCCCAACCCTATCGCCATTGGCTAATCCTGTTGCCAATAGACTTTTAGCCAATTGAGTAGTTTTATCCCAAAATTCTTGATAAGTCAACTCTATGTTCTGAAAAGGAAAAGCTAATGCTAAGTTATTGGGATATTGCTCAACTGTTCTTTTGAAATTTTGTCCAATAGTATCTCCCAATAGTGGAAACTCAGAAACGCCGTTTGTATAAGAATATCGTAATTTCATGTCTTACTTTTTGTTCTATTATCGAAGAACCAAAAGTAAGAAAGTTTGCGGCTTATACGATATCGATAAACATGTAGAAGATTATTTAACTCTTTTCTCCTATTCTTCCATATTGGATTCAGTTTTCTCTCTAATAAAAGTCTTAAATAATTCATCTGTATTTGAATTATCAAGTTGCTCTTCCCAATAGATATCACTTAAAAATGCAGCCGGGTACATTTTTGTAATATCCAATTTATATCCACCTGCTACCCCAAGATAATTGGTAATCTCGTTGTTGTCTTTAAAAGACACTTTAAACAGGTAAAAGTTGTATTTTTTCCCATCATAAATAGCCACTCGCTTTTTTAAGAAAGTCACTTTAGGCGTAGAAGGTCCGTCTTCGTAACCAACCCCGTATATCGTAGCCTGAGCCAATGAATGCTGAGAAAGGTATTGCTTAGGGAACAAATCCATTCTTTTCAACTCGCTTAGATTATCGTACAATCCATTTCTCGAAACCATATTCTGAGCCAATGCTCGTATAGTGGATGAAGGAACAGGATACTTAATTTCCAACAATTTTCTTACAATATAGTTCTGTAGATAAATATCAGAAGAAGACAGATAGCTTTTTAATATTTCTATATCTCTCAAATCTTTCCATCTACCTAACAAATCAATCATTTGATACCAACCATATGGCGTTTGATCATTTTCCAGATGTTGAATATTACGTCCAAATCGACTCGCGACTTCTTCAAAATTCGTTTTAAAAGGAATTATATCTTCCATTTTAATATGACCAGAATCGATTAATCGAATAGATAAATCCGCCAATAACGGAACCATAATTGAATCGTTGGAAAATGATAGTAATTGTGGAAAAATCTGAGTTGTCAAAAGAAGCGTATCACGAAGAACTGACGTGAGTCTATATCCCGGACTTCTTAAAAGTGAAGTCCTCTCCAATAGTGAAGTCATACCTTGGAACGCCTATAAAGTCTGCATATTAGCAAGAGTTGTAACCGCAACTTCTCTTCCAAGAGTATCATTTTTTATTAAACTATCATATTGATTCATAATGAAGTCAATAGAACTACTATCTCCTAGTTTACTAATTTTTTCAGAGATAGCCCAATTAATATCGCCACGATCATAATCTCCCAAAGAAGGATATTTTTTGAACAAAGCGGAATGCAAAAGAGGAAGATCCTCTTTGTCAAAAGGAATCTGTGATAGGGCTTGATGCGCCTCATTTCTCAATGCGGAATCAGGAGAAGATAAGTTTTTGTATACATCTGCTGGATCAACTTGTGAAAGATGATCCTCAGCTAAGCTTTTCACCTTAAAACCAGTGAAAAAACGATCAACATTTTCACTGTTAACCAATTCCATTGAGCCATATGTCACGAGTTTGAATATTTGATGTCCATTGAGCCAATAAGACAACCTTTTATACACATTGGACGCACCTTCTGGTTTGACTAAAAAAGAAATTCCTCCCATGGAGTCTTTTTGTAAGTTACTCGTTGTTAAAATTGAATCTTTGTCAAATTCATTTTTTAGGTAATTCCTGAGAAAACTAGAATCCGATTTACCCCATACAAATCGATTAAGAGTATCCAATATAATCGTGTAAGTCGTCCCAGTAGCTGTGTCATAGGAGATATATTGGGCACCATTACCTTTTGGTTTAAATGCCCTAATCGGACTCGGAGTCCACACCTCAAAATTTTGTAAAGGCATTGAATTATACTGCCATTTTGTAATTGGATGCGGAATAAATCTAAAAGATTCGAAAGACTGAGAAATATGCGAACTACTGATTAACGAAGAGTCTCCCATCAAAAATAAGAAAAATGCCTTTCCTTCTTTCATGGTATTCAATGATCGCATGTAAAAGCGATTGGCTATATTAGTTCCCAATACATTATAGGCCTTTTTCCCCTCTATTGATGTCTCTTTTACTTCCAGATTTTTATATTGCGCTTGAAGAAGCGTGAGAAAATCGTCATGTATTATATTGTCGTTGACAATATGAAAACCTGGTTTTACTTCTTTTTTGAGTAGCATAACCAAAGATCCTGTTGTGGGATCTGTACCATTCCATACGGAAACCCTCCAATTATCTGAAGTGGTATCACTCATACTTCCGTTAAAAGACATAGTAACTGGTGTGTGAAATTGTACCCCCATTATACTATCAGAAAAAATAAACGTATCCTCACTTCCACTCGTCGAATCCAAAATTGTTGGTTGGAACGAGTTAAAAAATCGCTGGCTACTTGTATCGGATAAACTACCATCTCTCAAACTATATGCGACCAACATATAAACGGTATGGCCTTGAAAATATAGTTGGAGTCTGCTAGGATAGTTTTGTATCTTGCCATAATATTCGCGACCTTTTATACCTCCCATGTTTATGGGCTTAGGTAATACTTTTTTGGTATTAAATATTTTAGTAGCATAAGCATTGTAAGCACTATCGGAATCTTCTACTTTTTTGAGATCACTAAATGCCATAATGTAAAACCCTTTAAATTCGGATATGTCAAAATAGAGTTTCATCTCCAACATCCCAGCTGGGGTGATTGTAGTTGGTGGTCCAGGCATGGCAATTTTGTATAAATTAGCTTTGTCCCTAACTTCTGTCCATGGCACAGTAACTTCTGTGAATTTGTACTTTTTTGCAGCTATTTTTTCTCTTCCAACAACAGGTTCCACCAAAAATCCTCTTTTGCGTAATAACGAAATCACGCCACTATCTCCGGGAAGATGTGCAGCGCCCACGGCTAAAAACATTGTACGCAAGTGGGCCAAGCTATCCATACGTCTTGCCATTTTTTTTTTTTTTTTAATAAGAAGCAGATCTTTCTTTTGCGCCACCATTCCAAGATTACTAAAGCTTTCAATACCTTCTAGATCCTGATCATTGTATAAGCCAATCATTTTATTCAAGCTTTTTTCATTCTCTTTTTTAAAGTAAATATGATTGGTTTTATTATCCGCTAAAACGTAAGCGATATCTGACTTATCTAACAAAACATCTTCCAAATTGGTCTGGTCAGTAATATCTTCAATACCACCCAACCATTTACCCTGTTTCTTGGCAATACTATATAGAAAACCATCCACAAATGTCGGCATCTCCCCCTTCTTGAGATATTCATCCACCCATTTGTTTTTCTCTTGAAGAATATCTTGCGTCGTCACTTCATCTGCCGATTTTCCAAACCGGTTTTTAAGAAGAGTTGCATATTGCTTGTAATCCTCGCTACCAAGCACCTCTTTTATTTTTTTCCTTTAATTTTATCATCCAGACTTTTGTTAACCATTTCTGCAATCATCTCATCGGGATTAATCTCAATAGCAAGTCCTTCAGACACTTCAATAGCATGATAGACTGAGTCTTGGAAATTAAACAATCGTTCATCTGTCAGATGAATTGTTCCAAAGAGATAGGAAGGTTTTTGCAAACCGTTTCCCGAAATACGCCAAAGAAGCGTTTTTTCCAACTTTTGTTTTTGTGAAAATCCAAAGAATGAAAAAAGAATACCAAAAATAAAAAGCGCGATTTTGAATAAAGTTCTCATAGCAAATTACCTAAATACTGAATTATGCTGCGATACTACACATTAATTTTTATATTGTCCATACAAACACAAATTCAAAGTATAAAATTGACTAAAATGCGATTATAACATCGAATTCAAGACAAAATAATGTTATCAGATTATTTATTTTTGGGATATCTTATCAGAAAACGATATAGTTTTTCATGGTAGCCTGATGTTATCCCATTTTTCCCAATACCAATTCTGGATGTATTATTAATCTCAACTACTAACGGTGTTTCTCTTTCAACTAATTTCAGAGTAGCAAAAGTCCCGTGAACATCCAAAATGCCACTAAGTAATTTCATGGCACATACCATTGGTCCATTATAGGATTTGTTTTCTGCAAGGCTATAAATACCTCTTATCAAAATTCCACCAATGCCATATTCATTGTCCAATGAAATATCCACACCGGCATAATGTACGAAAATCTGACCCGGCTTTAATTTCCCTGTATGTTTACGATCGTAAACACTAGCATCTTGGTGTCGATCACTTTTCCAATAAAATTCGATTTCTGTCAATGCATACCTCTTATCGTTAACATCCAACTCCACTTTTGTCAATAGAAATTCAGCTATGTTCGAAAATTTTTCATCTGTGCGAATGTCGAAATTCTGTGTTAGTATTTGCATACTTTTTCTTTCTATATTTTACATCAAAATACATCTTTTCGAAATAAATATGACCATATTATATCCAAGAATTGTGGAAATATTATGACTGTATAAGTTTAGTATGACTATTGTCTAGGCATTGCATTCATTTCCAACGTCAAAACACCACCATTTACCAGATCTTTATGCGTAAAAAATAGGGTATCCAACTTTTTGCCGTTTAAATAAGCGGCTTGGATATATTTGTTTTCTTCAGAACAACTATCTGCTCTAACCGTAAAATCTTTACCGTTCGGAAGATGGATGGTCATTTTTTTGAAAATAGGGCTTCCAATAGCATAAATAGGTTTTCCTGGTGAAATGGGATAAAATCCCATGGAAGAAAATACAACAAATGCGGACAAGCCACCGCCATCCTCGTCTCCCGGCATTCCCAATATACCACTATCAAACCATGTTTTAAGTAGTGTCCTGATGCGGTTTTGCGTTTTCCACGGAGCTTTGGTATAGTTGTATAGGTAGGGAATATGTAGGCTTGGTTCATTACCCATAGAAAACTGCCCTACCAAACCTGTCGCATCAGGGAACATTTCCCAGAAATCATACTTGGAACGACCCAAATCCGCACGAAAGAGCTGGTCTAGTCTCTTCTCAAAGGCATCTTCACCTCCCATCAGCCCTACTAAACCTTGCATATCCTGTTGGACTTGCCAGATATAGGTCCATCCGTTGTTTTCGTCGTAGTAGTCACGGCCTCCCATACCGCCATCAAAAGAAGGATCAATATCTATCCAATTGCCGAGACTATCTTTTGGCATAAAAAACTGCTTCTTAGCGTCCCATAAGTTTTTATAGTTAAGTCCTCTTTCAAGAAGGATTTTAGCATCCTCGCCATGACCAAGTCGACTTGCCAACTGCCCAACCGCCCAGTCATCATAACTAGCACCCAATGTTACGGCAACGGCCTGTCGTTTCTCAAACGAATGAACGAAAGGATAAGGTTCCTTTTCTCCAGGAGGCAGACCAGGAAAATACCCGTGATGATAGTAAAAACTGTCCAAAACTGTAGATGGACCTTTTCTCCAAGGAAGCATTGTAACTTCAAAAGCATTTTTACGCATTCCTTTATAGGCCGATTCAACGTCAAATCCACGAAGCCCCTTGTTATAGGCATCCAATACCACAATAGAACCATGAAACCCATTCATGCAGGCATTGTCACCCCAAAACATGGGAAACGTTGGCATCCACCCGTACTGTTCGTACATCCTTACATAGGACTGTATCATATCCTCCTCTTTATCAGGCGCAAGTATTGTCCGAAGTGGGTGTTGGGCTTTATAGGAATCCCATATCCAGTCGTCCACGTAAAAATTTTGTTTATCGCTGTGCACCCTGTTGTCGTAAGCACTGAAATATTTGCCATTTTCAGATATGTTGACCATCCTTTCATAGTTGCGGAACAATGCCGTATAAAAACTTTTCAGTTCGCTTTCCGTTCCACCTTCCACTTCAATCTGCCCCAGTACCTTACGCCAAGAGTCTTTCGCTTTTGATAGAAGATATTCGAAGTTATCCGACTTCTTAAATTCCAATTCAAAATTTTCTTTCGCTTGTTGGGCACTTACGTAGGATATGGCATATTGGAACAATACCGTATCCTTCTTGAACTCACTTACGATCTTCAAAGACGTACCCTCTTCTGCTCCGTCCATTCTCGCCAATGAACCGGTTTTCCATACCCCTGCAATTGGCAGTGCATTGAATTTTCCGTACATGTAGACTTTGATATCAGGTCCATATCCATCACGCCGTATAGTCTGTATAGCATTAATTTCGCCTTTTTTTGAAAAATCATACCGACTATAATTGTTATTGTATGCACCAAAAAGAAGATGTTTAGGTTTTTTACCCTGAAAAACAAACCGATAGGCTCCAGTCTTTTTTCCAGGTACGAACTCGGTTTGGATACCTTCCTCCAAAAAATAGGTACGATATAACCAGGGAAAGCATTTTTCCCCGGTTATATCGTACATGAGTTTTTTGTTCCAACTATTTTCCGTTACAATGTTGTCCCTATTTGGCATTAAAGAGAAAAGACCATCCGTTGCATAAGAAACCAATATCAACGGAAAACTAGTTATTTGGTCGTCCACGTAATCTTTTCTAAAAGGGGTCATCCTAACCATTTCGTTGGGAAGTTGCATCATCGGTCTAGTTGGTTGTAGCATGTGCCCTACCCCACCGATCTCTTGATGCACATAATCCAAAACATCCACATGTTTTTGCGCATTAGCATTTCCCGAAAGAGTAAATAGGATTATACATAACCCAAAAAAAACTGCGCAATTACATCTTAACATATTCCCTAATTTGTCTTTCCGAATTCTTTATTGAATAGTTGCATCAAGGCAACCCCACTGCACGCTTCATAGGACTGCATCATAGTGGACAAACTTGGTATTGTATAGTCGCGGTACATAAGATTCCTAGTCATGTCCCTGTTCTTCCAAGCCAAAGATATATTGTTTTTCATCCAAGGAACGTACTGCGTCTGATTTGCATCGTATATCAACATGTACATGTACTGTCCAAAAATAGCTTTCAATACACCTTGAGCATTCCAGTCTCCTTCGGCAGGCAATATACCGTCTCCATCGCTCATGACATTTTTTGTATAGTTTGCTGCTGCAATGGCATCGTCCAGATAGCCTTTGACATTGGTTGCTTTGTACAACATAACCGCGGCTCCAATATAAGTCCCTTGATTGTAGGTATAGTCTGTATAGTAGACTTCTCCATTGACACTTTTATTGTCTGACACCCTACCGCGCGTGGAATCAGTCAGGTAGGTTTTTCCCCATGCATATATTTCTTTTGCCTTGTAAAAATAGGAAGAGTCTTTTGTTGCATTGAATAGTTTCATAGCTCCAATAACAGTAGGAAAATTTATGCAGGAGTTTTTGCTTTTATGGTCAAAGTCCCACCACATACCACCTTTCTGAGGGTCATAGGAACCTTTCCAAATCTGGTCAAAGCCTGCAATCGCCGTCTGCAAATAGGTTTGGTTGGAAGTGAGTACAGAGGCGTTTGTCAAAGCAATGACCCACCACATCATGTCGTCGTAAATAAACCAATACGTCTTATTGGTCCAATCGTAATGACCATAGTAATTACCTCCACCCTCGTACATGTCGTTAACAATTGTAAGGTATTTAGGGTTTTGTGATTGTTTGTAGGCATTGATGGCGATATCCCAAAAAATAGCTTGGGCCCATACAACACCTACATCCTTTTTATCCGTGTTTTCATAGTATAGTTTGGCACTCTTGTCATAACAGGCATCATTGAAAGCATCAAAAGCTTTCTCTGCTGTTGCTACCGTAAAGATACTAGACTGCCCACTTGGAACAGAATCCGTTTTTATCGGAGTCGTATCTGAATTACCTTTAGAGCAAGAAGCCAGTGCAACGGCTGATAGTATATAGAAGAAAAATCTTTTTTTCATAATAAGGAATTTTACTGTTAGTAGTTATCACTTGCCCCATCCTGTATTTTGGACTAAGTTGGGATCATTGTTGATATCATATTGCGGTATAGGGAAAAGGTAATCACGTTTTGTAAAAACGCGAGTCTCGAAAGGAACCTGCTTAAGGAAATCCGGTAAATCTGCGTTTATGTTCAATCCGTAGAATACACCGTTATCCGTTTGTTCTGCGATCTTCCATCTCCTAGTATCAAAATAGCGAACGTTTTCGAAACAAAGTTCCACTTGTCTTTCATGCCTGATTGCCTGACGCATCTCGGTTTGGGAAGACGGCGCCGGCAGCCCGGATCCATATTCTGGTACACCTGCCCTAGCACGTATCTGGTTCAGGTAATTGAGGATATCGGCGTTTCCAGGATCTGATTCGTTCAGCGCTTCTACATAGTCAAGAAATATATTTGCAAGGCGGTATTGAACATTGATAATACCTCCCGAGTTCCAGTCGCTAGTCCCCACATTTTTTCGGACAATGTAGCCAGTCCTTGATGCTTCGTTGTTGACAGCAGCACCAGAATTTCCATGGGCGTACAATTGGGTTATTACGGTTCCCGATGTACTTGTGTTCAACCACTTGGATCCATCATAAGTAATGTTGACATAAAATCGAGGTTCTCTATTTACCCATTGATTAAAGATGTTGCGAGCCTGATCGTCGCCAGGAGCCTTAAAGCTACTGTAACCAGTTGTAACATAACCGGAACTGGGGTCGGATATCAATTTACCATTTGCCATGGAGAAAGCGTCAACCATAACCTGTGTTGCACCCAATGCACCAGAAGCCTTTACTCCGGAAGCATAGCCATTATGGTAAGGCGTCCTGTCATATTGCATATTGTTGACAGATGCGGAAGGTCTAACGAAAATAACTTCCTTGTTCCAATTGTTGAGCAGTACATTCCTACAGGACAAATAAGGATTAAAACCATTTGCATCCGACTCTTTGTATAAGTCAAAAGTGCCTGGCACAAACTGGTT
>QFOI01000681.1 GCA_003241175.1 Pseudopedobacter saltans | reverse complement strand
CTAGTCCGATGGCACTTTCCCTTACACGCGTAGGTGTTACTTTTTTCTTTTTTTTTTCATCTTCTCTAGTCACGTATTCGGAGGCTAATTGCTTGATACTAGAAGAAACTACACCAGTAGAATTGTCTCTATAATCGGGCGCAACAAATGGAGGAAGATGGTCAAAATAGCCATCATTCTCATCATACGTTAATATAAAAACAGTTTTTTTCCAAACTTCTGGATTTTTTGTCAAAATATCCAAAACTTCAGAGACATACCAAGAGCCATACCAAGGTGCAGAAGGATGATCAGAAAAGTTCTCAGGAGCAACTAACCAAGAAACAGCAGGAAGTTGTCCATTTTGTACATCTTTTCTAAACTGATACAAAATGTCAGATTTGGGTACTGTAATTTCACGTTCTGTTCCATTATCATCGTATTTTACTTTTTCTATAGTATGAAAATCTTTATCCTTATCATTGACTGTGAAAGCGTTGCGACATAAAGATTCAGAACGACTATCCATTTTTGTAGACAATTCCTTTTGAACTTTACCTAGTTCCCTTTCCAACCACTTTTTATAGTTATTTGACGTATTCAATTCCCTTGTGACATCTTTGTCTTCTGGCTTACTTGCCAAAGATTTTTCAAGGTCGAGAATATGACTATCCGTTTCCTTCTGCAGATTTTCCAAAATATCAACATAACGCTTCTGACGTCTAACGTGAAACTGACTAAACCATTCAATAGGATTATCTGTAAAATTACCTAACCAAGAATCTTCCTCTCCTTTCAACCCAGGTGTATAGCTTAATTCATTCTGATATATCCTCCATGAAACTCCAGCATCTTGCAACATTTCCGGAACAGTATACCAATTAACTTCTCTTGTATAACCAACATATTCATTTTGAACCAATGCCGGTTGATCAGGTTGTCCACCACTTCGCAAATTTCCACTAAAAAAATAAAGTCTATTGGGAGTTGTCCCTGTCAAACTAGAACAAAAATGATGGTCGCAAACAGTAAAAGCATCAGCCAATGCATAGTTGAAAGGAAGATCTTCTCTTGTATAGTGTCCCAAAGTCATAGGTTGGTCTCTAAACCCTTTATATCCTGTCCTTTTTGCGTTTAACCAATTGTCGTATTTCCCATTGTTTCGAGCATCCACTTGATCTGTCCACGTGTGTGGAAGTCCGCCCATCCACGTAATTTTGGACTTTTCCATATCTAAGCGAAAAGGCAAATATGATTTACCTTCCTTATTCGTTTGTAGCCAAACAGGATCGCCATTGGGCAATTTTATTGCTCTTGGATCGTTGAACCCTCTAACACCATTTAATGCACCAAAACAATGATCAAAAG
>QFOI01000680.1 GCA_003241175.1 Pseudopedobacter saltans | reverse complement strand
GCAAGCTTTTCAAATTACAGAAATAGAAAAAACAACCGCTGATTCTAATGTTGAACATCATAAAAATTCTGAAAATGAGGTCAGTTTTGAAGTAACTAAGAATTTTGAAGTTGCTAATGAATTCTCTGCTGAAAGCGAGTCAGATATAATTGAGCCGATTTCTAATGAAACAGAGTGGAAACCAATGGTTTTCGATGCGCATATCCCAGATGCATTAATCGGAAAACAACCTGAATCAGAATCGAAAAAAGCTGATAAAAATTTTATCTATCAAGAAACACAACCATCGCCTGAACCTGCTGAACCTTCTGACAAAAATGAAAACAAAAATGAAGTTGCGGAAGAGAAATTAATTCCGGAAACAGAAAGGCCTGTTTTCAATGTATCTTTTTTTGGAAATGATGTTTCTAAAATTGAGGAAAAACAGGAACTTCAGCCCGAGAGCCCAGCACAACAAGTTGAACTACAAACTGAAAGTAATGTTGGAACTTTCATCAATACTTGGCAAAGCTGGCTGAAAATTGACCGACCAAAAGCAGAAGAAAATACAGCAAAGGCTAAAGAAAAAATCATTGACAATTTCATCGAAAATAATCCAAGAATTTCTCAGTTAAAAGAGGAAAGTAGTTTTATTATCAAGGAGAAAAAGGATGACATTTCACACCTGATGACAGAAACACTGGCAAGACTTTATGCTGAGCAGAAGCTTTATTCCAAAGCCATAAAAGCTTTCGAAATACTCTCCGAAAAACATCCTCACAAAAAGGATTATTTCAAGGAAAAAATTGAAGAAATCAAGGCAATTAGAAAAGCATAAATGAAAATGTCCCAAACTCGGGACATTTTTTATTTCAATTCAATCGGATTATTCCGACTTTTAATTTCGGCTTCCATTCTTTTCTGCATTTCCTGCATCTGCTTTGGATTCATTCCCGGACGATTTCCACCCGAACCTCCTGGCGCACCTCCAGAATTTCGCTGCGCAGAGATGAAACTTGCCGGATCCTTCTGGAATTTTTTCTCCATATCCATATATTTATTTTTTGGGATATTGATGAACTGACCTCTGACCTGTGGTTGTTGGACATCAGCGATTTTTTTAGTCTGCATCAGGTCAAAAGAATAATCGCCTTTCGAGTCCTGAACTTTCACTATCAGTCCCGGCAGACCAGAAAATTTATACGGTCCATCCTGCAAAGGAATTTCTGGAGTAAACCAGGCGTACCAAGTTCTTCCGCCGAAAGTTATTTCTGCTTTCTGCGTTTTAAAATCCCCTATCTTCACAGTTTCCGGTAAGATTTTCCAACTTAAAGATGGGATTTCGTTATAAGAATATTGATCTCTTCC
>QFOI01000679.1 GCA_003241175.1 Pseudopedobacter saltans | reverse complement strand
CTATTTTGAATATAAAAAAATGGAACAATCGCATCCATCCTTTCTTCGTAAATTACTAACACATATTGCTTTTTGGGTTTTGATTGCTATTATTGCCGGAACGATTTTGGGTATTTATAAACCAGACGTGGCCGTCCAGATGGAAGTGATTAGCAAATGGTTTATAAAAATCATTACCATCTTTATTGGACCGATTATCTTCCTCACGTTGGTTACTGGGATAAGTGGCATGGGCGATCTTAAAAAAGTGGGAAGGGTAGGAGTGAAGTCCCTTCTTTATTTCGAAATTGTTTCTCTGATTGCCTTAGCCTTGGGTATTTTCACGGCAGATTTTCTCAAACCTGGTCATGTAGATATGAGTTCGCTTCATTCGGGAGATATTTCCAAATATACCGGTCAAGCTTCCAAAACAGAATTCAATCTGATCCATCTTCTCAAAACAAATTTTACCTTACAAGTATTGATTGTCAGCGTAGTCTTTGGAATAGTTGTCAATAAATTATCCAATAAAGAACCGATTATTTCCAAACTAAAATGGGCTGAAAAATATGTATTTGCTGGATTAAAATTTGTCATGTATCTGGCACCATTGGCGGCATTTGGAGGTATAGCCAGTGCTGTTGGAAAATACGGTATCAAAACATTGATTCCTTTAGGCAAATTGGTTGGTTCTGTTTATGGAACGATGATCCTGTTTATAGTCGTTGTCTTGTGGCCGATTTTACATTTTTACTGCAAAGTGAGTTTGGGTAAATATCTTTCTCATATCAAAGAAGAATTGCTATTGGTTTGGGGAACTTCTTCTTCGGAATCAGCACTTCCATCCTTGATGCAGAAGCTAGAAAAAATGGGCTGTGATAGATCAATAGTTGGTTTGGTTGTTCCTACTGGTTATTCGTTCAATCTCGATGGAACGTCCATCTATCTGGCGATGTCGGTCATTTTTATGGCGCAATTGTTTAGGGTTCCGTTGTCATTTGGAGAAATGATTTCTATATTGATGATATTGATGGTCACATCCAAAGGTGCAGCTGGAGTGACGGGCAGTGGATTTATCTTACTGGCTTCTACGCTTACCGCTTTACACAAAATTCCTATTGATGGTTTGGCCTTCTTATTGGGCGTGGACAAATTTATGAGCGAAGCGCGAGCGCTTACCAATATTATTGGAAATGGTGTCGCTACAATCGTCCTTGCCAAAAATGAAAAAAGTTTGCATCTTGTTACTTCTGGACCAGATGCAGTTGCAGAATCTTAGTATATTTATTTTTTAACTATTCGCTGTATTATTGAATTGAAGAATCAAATCTTATGAGAAAGAATTTACTAGTTGTTATTTTTTTGTTTTTATA
>QFOI01000678.1 GCA_003241175.1 Pseudopedobacter saltans | reverse complement strand
ATAAAACAGCCATCCGCCAAAGTGAAGTCCGAAGTTTCTGGCAATGAAAAGCAAACCAGATACGACGCAAAAAAGTAACAAATCCAGATGCCACCTGTTAGAAGTATGAATTTTATTTTTTGACGAAGTTTGAATACAGAAGTCAGCCCCGCAATTATTCCGTCTATAAAGTCAATGATTTTTGAGAGTAAAGAAAACTTTCTGAAACGTTCCTTGAATTTAATAAAAACAACGAATGAGGATATAATTCCAACAATAATTCCAATGATAAAAAATGGATTAAACTTAACACCAGATTTTTCATAAAAACTATATATTGCTTCGAATTTAAAAATTAGGGTGAGTCCGAGAAATATAAGCATACAAACCAAGTCAATCACTCTTTCCAAAATAATGGTCCCGAATGATTTATCAACAGGAACTTTCTCTACACCATAAAGAGCTGTGGAGCGCGCCAGTTCTCCGCTTCTTGGGATGGTGAGGTTCATCAGGTATCCGAATGAGATTGACCAAAGTGAGTTACTGTTGGAGATTTTATGCCCCATTGGTTCTAACAAGAGATTCCAACGGACTGCCCGGAAAATATAAGCCGATACTCCGAAAACAGCAGCAAACCCAACCCAGATATAATTGGCTTTTTTAAGAGATTGTTCTATTTTATCTAGGTCTAATCCTCTAAGTGCTAGCCAAAGAAAAATGCCTGCGATGGCTATAGAAACTAAAATGGTAATCGCATTTTTCAATGCGGAGGTTTTTCTCTCTTCCAAGATAACAACTGATTAAGTTAAAAGGTTGGTGTTCTCATCCGGAAAAACGATTTTTGGCTGAAAGGTTTTTGCTTCCTCGGGCGTCATCTGTGCGTAAGCAATAATAATAATGACGTCAACCTTCTGAACTTTTCTTGCCGCGGGACCATTTAGACAAATATCGCCGGATTTTCTTTTTCCTTTAATGATGTACGTGTCAAAACGTTCACCATTATTGACATTCACGATGTAAACCCGTTCTCCCACTATGAGACCAGCCGCGTCTATCAAATCTTCATCAATAGTAATGCTGCCTATATAATTAAGATCTGATTCCGTAACACGAACCCTGTGGATTTTTGATTTAAAAACTTCAATTAACATAGCCGCAAATTTACAGCAAAAATATGGAGGTGTAAAGAATTTGTGTAAAAGAAAAATATTATGAAGTGCATTAAAATATTTGTTTGTAATTATGAATTTATGAATATTGATTTTTTTAATCTTATTTTATCCAAATGTTGATTAGTAGTGAGAAATGTTTAAAAACTAAGTGCAAGAAAGCTACTATTTTCGTTAATACTTGTTTTACAAAATATTCATCATA
>QFOI01000677.1 GCA_003241175.1 Pseudopedobacter saltans | reverse complement strand
TTAATGTTCGGGCGTGAATTTAACGGCTGTGTGCAGTGGCTATAAGAATGTGGCAGTCAATGGCGATGTTTGGCTGGTTTTGTAACTAAAGTGAAATTTGCTAAAACTAAATTTCATTATTCTCAAACCGCTTCATAATAACCTCTCGCAGCTTTTCCTCATTTTCATCGCCCCAATTTCCCAATACAGAAATGACAGGAATTAACGATTTCCCCAAATCTGTTAGGCTGTATTCCACTTTCGAAGGAACGACAGGATAAATAACTTTTGTAACCAATTCGTGCTCTTCCAGCTCTTTCAACTGAATATTCAGTACACGTCTTGTAGCATCGGGAATTTTGCGTTGCAGCTCGCTTGGGCGTTTATATCCATTATTGATAAACCAAAGCAAACGTATTTTCCATTTTCCATATAGTACTTCACCTATCAGGTCAAGTCCGCAATTCAGGTTAGGTAAAATCTTTCTCTCATACATAAAGTAAAATTAGAACAATGTTCCAAAATGCACAATAGGGGAAAATTTTATCCCTATGCAATTCGTTTTTCCGTAATTGTCTGAAACAATTATACTTCTCAACTTTGCACCAAAACTTGGTAAATGGAACAGGAGTTTAATTTCAATAACGAGTTACAAGGCAAAATTGCTTTGGTAACAGGCGGAACAAAAGGAACAGGAAAAGCCATTGCGGAAAGACTATCAAAAGCTGGTGCAACGGTAATTATTACGGCAAGGAACGAACCGGAAGACACGAATGAAAAGCTGTGCTTTATTTCGGCAGATTTGAGTAAATCTATAGAAACTGAAAAAGTAGTTTCGGAAGTTTTAGCTAAATTCGACAGATTAGACATTTTGATAAATACATTGGGCGGTTCTGAAACCAAGGGCGGTGGCTTTGCGGTTTTGAGCGATGAGGATTGGGAAGAAACCATTCGAACGAACTTGCTTGCGCCCGTTCGTTTGGATAGAGGATTTTTACCACAAATGATAGAGCGTAAAAGTGGTGTGATTATTCACATTGCATCCATACAAGGCAAATTGCCTTTGTATGACAGTACGTTGCCGTATGCCGCAGCAAAAGCGGGTTTAATTAATTACAGTAAAGGATTGTCAAACGAAGTTTCACCAAAAGGTATAAGAGTTTTAACGGTTTCTCCTGGCTGGATAATGACCGAAGCTGCAACAAGAATGATGGAGAGGATTTCCGAAAGTTCTAAGACAACGATTGAGCAAGCCACACAAAGTGTAATGGACGTATTGGGCGGTATCCCTTACGGTAGACCTGCACAGCCTGAAGAAGTTGCCGAACTGGTTGGTTTCCTCGTTTCGCCAAGAGCCAATTATTTGACAGGAACAGAA
>QFOI01000105.1 GCA_003241175.1 Pseudopedobacter saltans | reverse complement strand
AGATGTAAGGAACGCACTTTATTAACTATAAAAAATATTAAAATGAGTGAGTATAATTTTTCTTTTGGTGATGTTTCTATATTAAATAGATACAATATAAAGCGAAGAAAATTTCGAGTTGTAAAGCCTTTAGTAAAAAGTGTTTCTATAAATTTTGGTGGTCGATATTTACCGCCAAACAGTAAGGAAGATAATTTGTATTTGTTTAGTTCGGATATAAATACGGATAAATGTCATATTGAATATAGTTTGGCAAAGTCTGTTTATAATTCTGGTGAAGGGGGTGGAATTTCAGCAATCAATTTTAGTGATGAAGGTATGAGTTATGTGGGTGGCGTAGATTGGTTTATTTATGCTGATGTACAATATATTATCCATACAGTTAATGGTGATAAAACAGTTAATAAAACTGTTAGTAGAATTGATTTTTTACCTTTTGATATGAATACTATCGATGGTTTTATGCAAAACAATAGTATTAGTATTAATGATGTAATTTCTTTTACTGTAATAGTTGATTTTATTAATTTGGCAAAGATTGTAACTTTTGATTGTTCTAATCCTTATTTGGTGGTTTATAATAATTTGGATGATACAAATAATTCATTAAAAGAAATGGATATTAAAGCAATTGGTTACAATACATTGTTATTTAATGGTTTTCCTAATCTTTTAAATAGTATAAATATGGATGGTTTGTTTTCTACTAATTATTTTCCTTTGATTGTTGTAAATGGTGATTTCACGATAGGTATAGAAAATGATTCTTCTTATATTATTGAAAAAAACAATTTATAGTTATGGCATATTTAACAAAAGGTATATTTACTATTGACGAAATATTGACGGGCAAACCTATGCAAATAGATATAAGCGGTGCGCCTGCTTGGAGTGATCCAAACTATAACCAAAGCACGGGTTACAATGGTACGACAACGAAAACAGAGGACGTAATTATAACCTATGTTAAACCAAAGGTGCAAAGCATTCCGAATGCTGTTAAAAGTGCGTTTTCTTGGTGGTGGTTGGCTTTGGGTTTGATTCCCGTACTATATTATTTAATCTGCAAAAAACAAAAATAAATGGCAATTCAGTTAATGGCTTTTGCTGGCACTCCTGCGGGAAAAGCTGCAATTAGTGCGGTGACGGGTTCTTTGGGAAAATTGGTTGGTGGTCTTTTTAAAGGTCATTCAGATTGGTATTATCTAAGACAACATTTTTACGGGTTTTCGATCAATGTAAACGGGGATAAGTCAAAGGAATTTGGAGCAGATGTTTGGGATATGGTGCGAAGTGATCTAAAGAACGGTATTGCACAAGCATTGCAAGGTGATGCGGGCGCAATGGATAATTTTGGTGACGGTGGGAACTGGTATTTAGTTGCGAGGGCAGCCCTCCCCTATCAATCACAGTATTTTAATATTCCTGCAGATAATCAGTTAATCGAAATTGCTTGCCAACTTTTGGCGGGTGGTATATTGCCAACGGATAACAAAGTATTTACCGCTCCCACTCTTGGAAGTAAATACAATGAAAGTTGGGTAAAGTATCAGATTGATAATGTTGCTGCCGTTGCGGAACTGAAAAAAACCGACTATTGGTTAAAAAATTACGGTTCGCAATCTTCGGTGGCTTCGGGTGCTTCTGCTGTATCGAATACTGTATCTAATGCGTTAAATTCTGTTAGTACTGCCTTAGTCCAGCCGAAAACAGATCAAGCGGGTAATGTTGTTACGGATGCTAACGGGGTGGTACAATATGAAACAAAAACGAGTGTTTGGGTTATTGTTGTTGTGGTCGCTGCTTGTATCGTCTGTTTGGGTTTTGTAGGTCGGTTATTTGGCAAGAAAAAACGCAAATAAAAAAATGTTTTGTTAAATGGTTTGAGGTCTGTATATTTGAAGCGAAGAAACTTTTATTTACAGACCTCAAAATATTATGTATATGCGGACAAAATCCCCATAGTTATTTGATGATTTGGCATAAAAAAAGAGTGTAGAAACACCCTTTTTAGAAACTTTTATTACCTCTATTTATGCGGTAACAGTTCAAAAATATGCTGAAAATCAATAACTAACAAAACAAAAAATAAATTTGGTTATCTGCCAAAAATACATTAGTCAACTTAACTAATTGATATTTAACGATTTGTAAATTATAGGAAAAATTTAAAAGCTTTTATAAATCTACCTGATGTATTTCCAATTGACTTTTACTGCCGCAAATACGTTGCTAGACAATCCGTTAGAATTAATGAAGAGATTTGGACTTATGTCGAAGTGTTTAAGATGTGCTGATACGGTCGCATCTGCAACATTTAATCCCCAAAAGATTATACACCATAACGCTGCATAATCTTGATATTTTCGCTGTTGGTTTCTATAGGACTGAACACTTGACAACAATAGGTTATAATTTTTGGATCCCTCAAAAGCCGTTAGGTATTTTTCGTCTAGCTGTTGGATTTTTGAATAGTCAATTTTGCCTGTGTTGTTGTGTATCGCATCCACCAAAATCATATAATTTTTCTGTGCATTGTTTTTTTCATTTTTATTATTGAAAAACAAAACTGCTGGTACTGTGACTGCGCCTAGCGCAATCGGCGCTTTCCAATATTGTTTGTTGTAGACCTGTCCCCAACCTGGTAGAATTAATGATCGAATGGTTGCTTTTTTCGGATTAGGATAATTTTTTTTAATGGAATCGGCATTCTGCTCTTGGGCAGATACAAAATTGGGGGCTACAAGAAAAAGCGCAATCCAGTAGGATTTCAGGTTGAGCATGTTTTGGATTTATTTTGAAGCAATGTACATGCTCCTAATCTGCTTAACTTATTTTTTCATGCCAATTTTTTGTCAAAATTCATGGTTGATCAACTGCATTTTTTCAGCTACACGGCAGGCTTCGATGGAATTGTCCACTCGCAGTTTTTCCAAAATATTTTGACGGTGCCGATTAACGGTATTGATACTGATGGAAAGCTGTTGGGCTACTTCTTTGCTAAGTTTTCCTTGTCGGATAAGTTGTAGCACCTCGATTTCTCTCAATGATAAGATGGACGTTTGCTGTGATGGATTGGGTATGGTGGCAATTCCAGAGAATGAATGGACTATTTGCCCAGGGTAATTGTCAAGAAACAATTTCTCTGGTAATATATTGTACAGGCATAGCGCCAGCCAGATGCTATTGGAAAAATTTGCTACATAATACATTCGATGTTGCACCCAAACAAGTTTCCCCGTATGGTTTTGCATCCTGATCCTACAAGTCGTGTAGTAGTGATGGCGATTTTCTATTGGAATTTTCTTCAAAAACTGAAAAAACTGTAATTCAAGGACATGTTTCTCCAATAAGTCTTCTGGATGCATTTTGGCAAAAATATCCTCCTCCCATATTGATTCAATCTCATTTCTCTGATTGGACTCCAACCCTAGCTCAGTTGCTAATGCTCCGTGGTAAATGTAGCTTTTGTCCTCTTTCAAATCGCTCAGAACGGCAATTGCATTTTCGATCGTTGCATACGTTTTAGCCATCCATTTGTATTTCTCAATATCCGAAAATGTGTCGTTTTCTTGGGAAAAATCCTGCTGTGTAAGCGTATTGTGTAGCGTTTCTTTGACCTGTGACATCCGTTATATGGTTATTTATCAGTATTGATTAAGCTTCCGTAAGCCAATATATTTGCAAAAGTAAATTTTCGAATGGTTATTGAATTGTAAAGAATGAAAACAGAAAAGGAAAAAATGTTGGCTGGTGAATTGTACGATGCTACGGACGATATCTTGTGGAAAGAAAGAATACGCTGCAAAGATCTTTGTTTTGAATACAATTCACTTAAACCTTCGCTTGAAAATGAGCGAAGAAATATACTGAAACAACTTCTAGGTAAAACAGGCGAAAACTTTTTGATAGAGCAGCCTTTTTATTGTGATTACGGTTATAACATTGAAATTGGTGAAAACTTTTATTCCAACGTTAACTGTACTATTTTGGATGTGGCGAAGGTAACTTTTGGTGACAATGTTTTGATAGCTCCCAATTGTGGTTTTTACACAGCAGAGCATCCCGTCGATGCCGTTATTAGAAAAACGGGTTTGGAGTCTGCACGTCCCATCACTGTTGGCAATAATGTATGGATTGGGGCGCAAGCAATTATCCTTCCTGGCGTCACCATTGGCGACAATGCCATTATTGGTGCCGGCTCTGTGGTTACAAAAGATATTCCAGCTAACAGTGTTGCTGTCGGCAACCCTTGTCGTGTAATTAAAACAATTCAGATATAAAGTCCTCTCCATTCGGAGAGATTCGAATAAAAACAACTTAACATAATATCGAAAAAATGAAAAAAATACTGATGGCAATCGCTTTGTTTGCAGGATTGCAAAATATCTCAGCCCAAAAATTGGAAAAGATGCAATGGTTTAACGAACCCGAAAAATGGGAAGTAAAGAACAATAGCCTTTCTATGTTTGTCACGCCTAAGACGGATTATTGGCGTATATCGCACTATGGTTTCACCGTTGATGATGGACCTTTTTACTATGGAAATTATGGTGGGGAATTTGAAGCTAAAGTAAAGTTGACGGGAGATTACAAAGCAAGATTTGACCAAATGGGACTGATGGTTCGCATTGATGAAAAACATTGGATAAAAGCAGGTGTTGAATTCGTTGATGGCAATATGAATATCAGTGCTGTTGTGACCAATGAAAAAAGCGACTGGAGTGTACTTTCCTTAGGTAAAAAAGTGCCATTTGTTTGGGTAAAAGCAGTACGTCGTTTAGACGCTATTGAACTTTTTTACTCTTTGGATGACAAGACATACACAATGTTTAGAAATGCTCCTTTTCAAGACAATACACCTGTCAAAGTGGGCATTATGGCTGCTTGTCCAGATGGAGAAGGATTCAATGCCATGTTTGATAACTTTTCAGTGAAACACTTCCCCGACCAGCGCCGTTTGGAATGGTTGGAAAAACATAAATAATCAGAACAACCTATGACAGAAAAGTCATTTTTCAATACTGAAAAATGACTTTTTTTGTCAATGACTTCTTTGTATCAACCTAAGACGACTTTCCTCTTATCAACGAAAGGATAAAAAGAATCAGGAAAATAAAAAACAGAACTTTTGCTATCCAAGCTGATGTCCCAGCAATTCCGCTAAAGCCGAAAATAGCTGCAACAATAGCGATGATGATAAAAATAACTGCCCAACGTAACATAATTTTTGATTTAAATGAACAATTTAAGTGTTTCTCGTTCTTCTCTAGTAGCGGTTTTATCAGCCAATAAAGCCGTTCATATATTTTCTACTAGCGAAGAAGCTATTATTAATACATTTGTGTTTTATAATTTGTTCGAATGAAAAAAATATTTATCAGTTTTTTATTTCTGGGTTCCTCAATGATGGCAATGGCTCAGGAAGAAGATGTCGTTATCAAGTCAGGGAGTGATGGTTGGAAAAAAATATACCGTGCATCCGCAACGAAAATCAATGATTTGGTACACACAAAGTTAGATGTAACGCCCGATTACAAAAAATGCTACCTATATGGAAAAGAATGGGTTACGCTAAAACCTCACTTCTACCCTACTGATAGCCTTAACTTAGATGCAAAAGGAATGAACATCAATGAAGTGGCAATTATTAAAAACGGTAAAAAAATACCGCTGAAATATGTCTACAAAGATAGTCTCAACCTATTGATTACCTTGGATAAAACTTATACCAAAAACGAACAATACACAGTTTACATAGACTACACGTCCAAGCCTAATGAATTTAAAGTGCACGGCAGCGCAGCTATTACAGATGCAAAAGGCTTGTATTTTATCAATCCTGATGGAAAAGATCCTAACAAACCCATTCAATTATGGACACAAGGAGAAACGGAAGGTAGTAGTGTATGGTTCCCAACTATTGACAGACCGGATCAGAAAACAACAGATGAAATTATATTGACTGTTCCAGCAAAATTCGTTTCTCTTTCCAATGGCAAATTGGTGTCTTCTAAAAACAATAGTAATGGTACGCGTACCGATTACTGGAAGATGGATCTCCCCCACTCACCTTATTTGTTCTTTTTTGGTGTAGGTGATTATGCTGTTATTAAAGACAAATACAAAAACAAAGAAGTCAATTATTACGTAGAACACGAATATGCACCTGTTGCGCGTAAGATTTTCGGTAACACTCCCGAAATGATGACTTTTTATAGCAAGATTTTGGGTATTGACTATCCTTGGAATAAATATAGTCAGATGACCGCGCGAGATTATGTGAGTGGCGCCATGGAAAATACAACGGCTACTTTACATACAGATGCTTTACAACAAAATGCAAGACAACTGGTAGATGGTAACAAGTACGAAGAATATGTTGCACATGAACTTTTCCATCAATGGTTTGGCGATCTAGTTACTTGCGAAAGTTGGAGTAATCTTACTGTCAATGAAAGTTTTGCCAACTATAGTGAAACGCTTTGGGATACTTACAAATATGGTAAAGATGCTGGGGACAAACAGAACTATGAGGATATGGTTGGCTATTTGCGTAGTAATTCGGGAGACCTTGATTTGGTAAGATTTTACTACAAGGATAAAGAAGATATGTTTGACGCCGTTAGCTACAACAAAGGTGGACGTATTTTACACATGCTACGTCACTACGTTGGAGATTCCGCATTTTTTAATTCTTTGAATCTTTATTTGAATCAAAACAAATTTGGAAATGGCGAAGCGCATCAACTTCGTTTGGCATTTGAGCAAGTTACTGGACAAGATATGAATTGGTTTTGGAACCAATGGTATTTCGGAAGTGGAAATCCTGATGTTAATATTAAACATAAATATGACGCTGCTAAAGGAACAGAGACTGTAACTATCAGTCAGATTCAACGTTCTGGTAAAGCATTTGAATTGCCAATTGATATTGACATTTATGTAAATGGTCAGAAAACAAGACACAGTGTTTGGGCAAAAAAGAAAGAAGAAACCTATACGTTCCCTGTAAGTTCGAAACCTGACTTGGTCAATGTCGATGGTGACAAGATCATGCTATGGAGTAAAAAAGAAGACAAAAACCTGGACGAGTATAACTACCAATTTGATCATGCCGGAAAATATCTAGACAGAAGAGAAGCCATTCATGCAGCATTTGCCGATACGACTGGTAGTGCAGTCGCAGATGAAATAAAGAAAAAAGGATTGTCTGACAAGTTTTATGACATCAGAGAGAAGACGTTAGAATCTTATTTCTCCATTCCGAACCCTCCTTTCCCAGATGTGGTAACCGTTATCGAAAAGATAGCTACCAATGATCCTGAAAGAAAAGTAAGAGCTGCGGCAATTGCCGTTTTAGGAAAATTTGTCAACAAGAAGTATGAACCTTTATTTGATGCTGGAGTGAAAGATAGTTCCTATTCCGTAGCCGGGGCATCACTAGTCGCTTTGTCAAAAATAGACCAACCGAAAGCGTTAGCTCTTTTGCCAGAAATGAGAAAAGACATGCGTGCAGACTTGAAAGATGCTGTTGATGGTTTAGCTATCTATACTTATGGCGATGATGATTTTGACCGTCTTTACGACGAATTGAAAAATATCAATCTCTATAAAGGAGTCGAAACTACTTTCAACTTTATCACGTTCTTGGGAAATGTAAAAAAGATTGACAATTTCAAAAAAGGATTGGATTTGGTTCTTGAAAAAAGAGAAAAATATGCACCTTTATCACAGCCTTTGGCCGACAACTTGACGGCTTCTTTGAAAGGGCTTTTGGATAAAAAACAACAGGATGCTATTAGCGATGCTAGTATTAAACCTGAAGTGGAGTATCTAGAATCCAAACTTAAATAAGTAGGTTTTCAATACAAATCCAACGGGCAAGCCAAAAGCTTGTCCGTTTTTGTTTATTTTGTGGCATGGAACATTCGGAGACCATGATTTGGGATTATATTGCAGATAATTGGGTAGTCAGTTTTACTACAATAACTGAAAATGACTTTTGGTCGGCCAATGCGTTTTACATATTGGATATCCAAAATTTTTCCTTGATTATATTGAGTAGTAAAGAAACAAGGCACGGGAAAATATTAATGCAAAATCCATTGGTTTCGGGTACAATATCCAACCAGATAGAGGATATTTCCCAACTGAAAGGAATACAATTTGCAGGTGAAATGACCTTATTGGAAGAAAAGGAAGCCGAGATTGCCTATGCGAAGTATTGTCAAAGATTTCCTATAGCAAAAACAAAAAAAGAAACCGTGTGGAAACTTTCTTTTTCTCAAGTGAAATACATGGACAACAGTTTGGGCTTTGGTGCTAAACTATATTGGAATAAATAATCAATCGATCTGCATGGAAAGAAAAAAAATCATTGTTGGTATAAGTGGTGCAACTGGAATCCAATATGGAATCAAAGCACTGGAACTACTACGCAAACAAAATATCGAAACGCATCTTGTCATGAGTAAAGCGGCTGAAATGGTTCGTACTTATGAAACCGAAATCAAACATGATGATATTTTACAATTGGCTGATGTCGTTTATCCTTTGCAGGATATTGGAGCTGCTATAGCAAGTGGCTCGTTCAAAACCTCGGGAATGTTGGTAGCTCCTTGCTCTATCAAAACTATGTCCGAAATTGCAACTGGCGTCACCTCTACCCTACTTTCACGCGCAGCAGATGTCGTATTGAAAGAACGTCGTCGATTGATATTGATGGTTCGCGAAACACCTTTTCATGCCGGTCATCTCAAGACCATGCTTTCTTTGACAGAAATGGGTGCGATTATCATGCCACCAGTTCCTGGATTGTACATGAATCCTCAATCCATTGATGAAATGATCACCCATTCGGTGGCACGAGCTTTGGATTTGTTGGATGTTGAAGTGGATGTTCCTAGATGGAACAATGAGCATCGCGTAGAGTAAAGTAACCACAAACATTGTTAATGGAAATATGGAAAAAAAATAATGCCTATATATCAACGCTTGCCGTCGCCTTAGCTTTTTTGTTTATTCATTTTTGCTACTGTAAATTCACATACAGCCATATTTTATTGATTGTTGCAGCTCAAACTATTGGTGGAATTAATTTTGATAAAATCAATTCGGTCCGATTAAAAGTTTCGTTGCAGTTTTCAATCATTCTTTTGTTGACAGGTTGTTTAGGAATTACAGCATCGCATAATGTTGTAGTTTCTTTAATCGCCATCGTGGTTTTGTCTTTTTGTATTAATTGTTGGTATCGCTTTTTTCCTGAAAACGGAACGGATTTGGTTATTCCTTCGGGATTGATTTTTTTCATGTTGGTATTTACACCTAATCAACCTTGCTCAACAATTCTATTGATACTTCAAGGAGCGATGATTGGTTTTTTGCTTCAGTTATTAGTTGTTGTATTCCGAAAATCTTTTAAAATCAATACAGAAGACATTGCTCTACCAATCAGTTGGAATATTTCGATGAAACAGGAGGATATCGATTTTACAATTCGACTGGCTATACTTTTATTGATTGGCTATACCATTGCAAAATGGAAAAATTTACCTCATGGCAATTGGATTCCTTTTACGATAATTGTTTTGCATCGACATTCTTTTTCAGTTACTCGTTTTAGGATATTGAAAAGATTGTTGGGTACATTGTGTGGTGTTTTGATAACTGCTGTAGTCCTGAAAGTAAATTTACATAAGGAATATCTTTTCATTATTGTTT